>NZ_JBEOUW010000002.1:50043-188365 GCF_040303045.1 Kitasatospora sp. NPDC096140 | reverse complement strand
AGCGGGAGCACCCCCGGACCGACCGGAGGTCAGACCCCGGGCCACAGGGCCCGACACGCAATGACCCTCCAGAAGTCGACCCGGCCGACTTCCTGCGCCAGCCACTTCGAACACCCACAGGCCACACCGAGCGCGAGCGAGGGCAGCCGCTCCCGACGACGGACCCCGCCCCAGGGGCGCAGCGGGAGCACCCCCGGACCGACCGGAGGTCAGACCCCGGGCCACAGGGCCCGACACGCAATGACCCTCCAGAAGTCGACCCGGCCGACTTCCTGTGCGAACACCCCACCCGGAACGGCCGCTCACGACGCCGAAAAGTCGACCTGACGACCTCCCAGAACCCCAGCCACCCACAGAAACAGCCAACACGCACCAAAAGTCGACCCCGCCGACTTCCCGTGCGGGTCACCACGAAGCACAGCCGAGCCGAGCGGGGGCCGGATCCCCGGGGAGCGGGACCCCGACGCACGCAGCCATTCCGAGCCACAGCATCAGAAGTCGACTTGGCCGACTTCCTGTGCGAGCACCCCACCCGGCGCGGCCGCTCACCACGACAGCGGAAAGTCGACCTGACGACCTTCCGGGCCCCGACCGCCCACAGAAACAGCCAATGCGCGCAGGAAGTCGACCTGGCCGGCTTCGGCGGCGTTCGGGTGGAGGTCGGGGTTTCGTCGGGGTGGCGTGTCAGACCACGGCGAGCCGGTCCACCAGCAGTTCCACTCTCCGGTCGGCTTCCGCCGCGGGGAGGCGGCCCGCCCGGGTCAGGGTGGCCAGCCCGTGCAGGGAGGCCCAGAACACCTCGGTGAACAGGGCCGGGTGGACGCCGTCCCCGGCGACCTCGCCGAGGCTTTCCAGCAGGGCGGCGAAGGCGTCCTTCAGCGGCTCCGGGGTGTCCTCGACCGCGAAGGCCAGGCCGCCGTCGAGCCGGAAGATGGCGTCGTAGACCGCCGGGTTGCGTTCGGCGAAGTCGAGGTAGGTGCGGGCGAGGGCGGTGACCCGGGAGCGGGGGCCGTCCGCGGCGGCGGTCGCGGCCCGCAGTGCCACGGCCATCTCGGCGGCACCCTCCAGGGCGACGGCGCCGATGATCTCGCGCTTGCCGCGGAAGTGGCTGTAGAGGACGGGCTGGCTGTATTCGATGCGCTCGGCGAGCCGGCGGGTGGTGACCGCGTCCCAGCCCTGGTTCTCGGCGAGTTCGCGGGCCGTCGCCACGATGAGGCGCTCGCGGGCCGCCCGTTCGCGTTCCTTGCGTTCCTGTACCGACATGACCCGATCCTAGCACCGCTAGACAAGTGAGCGGCAGCAGGACTAGCGTTGACTCGTCACCTAGCAGCGCTAGATCCCGGAGGGGTCATCATGCTCGACGCACTCAAGGTCGTCACCACCGTGGTCGTCGGAGTGATGGTGGGGGTGGAGTTCTCCGTCGCCTTCGTCATCAACCGGATCCTCGACGCACTCCCCGACGACAGCGGCCAGCTCGGCCGCGCCCACGGGGGCCGGATGCTCGGCGCCGTGATGCCGTTCTGGTACATCGGCTCGCTCGCCCTCGCCGCGGTCTGGGCCGTCGCCGGATGGCACCAGCACGGCGCCGGCCTCGTCGTCATCGCCGCCGCACTGCTGATCCTCAGCGTGATCATGTCGATCCTGCTGCTCGTCCCGATCAACAACCGGGGCAAGACGTGGACCCCGGAGAACCGGCCCGAGGACTGGAAGGAGCAGATGAACCGCTGGGACCGCTACCACTACGCCCGCGTCGCCGTCATCATCGCCGCCTTCGCCCTGCTGGCCGCCGCCCTCGTCTGAACCCGCAGACCGCGGCCGCGCAGCCGGCACCCGGACGGTGCCGAGTCGCTTCCCGGAACGCATCGGGGCCCTCCACCTGGAGGGCCCCGATGCGTGCCGTGCCGCCGTACGGGCGTCAGCCGGCGGCGGTGGCGCGGTAGGTGGTCACGGCGGCCGCGAAGACGTCCCTCGTGCCCGACGTCGGCGCGCTCTCGACGATCTCCTGAACCACCAGGATCACGTCGCCCATCCGGATGAAAGCGGTTTCGTCGACCCACGGCGCCGCGTCGCCGGGGAAGGTCGAGGTGATGTGGAGCAGGAGGCTGTCGTCGGCCCGGGGGTCGGCCGGCGTGACGCTCGCGGTGACCTGGAGCTGCTCACCGCTCGGGAGCGTGTCGGTGTAGGAGGTGCAGCGCCCGGCGACGCCGCGGATCGCGGCCATGACCTCGGCCGCCTGCCCGGGGGCGTAGCGGTCGAGCACCTCCTGGCCGAACCAGCCGATGTCGTCGTCGCGCACCGGCGGCCGGGTCACCCCCACGGCCACGTCCTCCGCGGGCCGGGCGTGCTTGGTCATGAAGGATTCGACGCCGAGTTCGGAGCACGGCATCGAGGCGATGGGGGTCGGCGAGGGGGTGTGCGGGGGGTCGGTCGTCGTCGCGTTGACCTTCTCCGTGTCGAGCTGGAAGCCCGGGGGGAGCCGGTCCGCGGTCAGCAGGCCCGCGCGCAGCCCGCCGGAGGCTGCGGCAGCCGAGGCGGTCGCGGTGCCCGGGGCGGCCGCCGGCCGGGCCTTCGGGTCTGCGGAGCAGGCCGGGACTGCGAGGACAGCCAGGACGAGCCCGGCCGCCATGGAATGACGCGTACGCAACTATCCACCCCCAGGATTCAAGATCGCCCGTACTCTCCCACAGGGCTCCCGGCGGCCGGTCGGCGCGTCGGGGGAAGGGAGGGAGGGGAAGGCGCGGCGGCTGGGCGGCTGGGCAGTGGCGCGCCAGACGGGCGGCCGGGCAGTGTGTGGGGCGGCGACCGGGCGCCCAGCCGCGCGGCGAGGCGGACGGCACGGATGGAGACACCGCGTCAGACGGCCGCCACCCCCGGCCGGGCAGTGCGCCGGACGGTGGCGGGGCGATCGTGTCGGACGGCGACCGGCGACCGGCCGGGTGGCGCAGCAGCGGCCGGACCCCGGGCCGCCCCAGCGGCGCCGGGGCGGCGGTCAGGCAGCGCGTTCGGCGAGGGTGTGGGCGACGAGGGCGTTGGCGTGGCCGTGGCCGAGGCCGTGGTCGGCCTTGAGCCAGGCGACGAGTTCCATGTGCTTGGTGAGGGGCGAGGTGCGGATGAGGTCCTTCCACTCCTCGATGGGGCGGCCGTGCTTCTTCTCGATCGACGGGAAGTAGGAGGCCGGGTTGCCCTTCGCGGCAGCAGGCTTCGCGCTGGCGGTCGTCGCGGCAGCGGGCTTCTTCACGGGGGTGGCGGTCATGAGCGTGGTTCCTCTCGGTCGGGCAGAGCCGGAGCGGCAAAGCCGAAGCGGTGCGGTCACGAGGTAGGACCGTGACCGCACCGCCGACTCATCGCCCACCCGGGGTGATCCGCGTCACACCGCCGGGTCACGCCGCCGCGGGGGCCCGGCGGCGTCGGCGGCCGGCGGGCGGGGTGGGGTCGGCGTTCCATGCGGCGACGGGGTTGCCGAGCCAGCGGGTGGCGCCGGGGACGTTCTCGCCGCGCATGACGAGGGAGGCGGGCCCGACGGTGGTGTTCGCGCCGAGGGAGGAGTTGAGCAGGACGACGGAGTGCGGGCCGGTGGTGGAGCCGGCGCCGAGGTGGACGGGGCCCAGGCGCATGACGCGGTCGTGGAAGAGGTGGGTCTGCAGGACGGTGCCGCGGTTGACGCTGGCGCCGGCTTCGACGGTGACCAGGTCGCTCTCGGGCAGCCAGTGGGTCTCGCACCACACGCCGCGTCCGATGCGGGCGCCGAGGCTGCGCAGCCAGGCGTTGAGGTAGGGGGTGCCGGTGATGGTGGAGCCGCCGAAGGGCATGGCGAGTTCCTCGACGAAGGTGTCGTAGAGCTCGTTGCGCCACACGAAGGAGGACCACAGCGGGTGTTCGGCGACGCGGAAGCGTCCGACGAGCAGCCATTTGGCGGCGGTGGTGACGGCGCAGGCGACGGCGGCGGCGCCGACCAGGACGAGCCCGGCGCCGGCGAGGGCGGTGACCAGGCCGTAGTCGTCGCGCAGTTCCTGCAGGACGGCGAGGACGAGGTCGCCGAGCAGGGCGGCGAGGATGACGGGCAGCAGCCGGCAGAACTCGACGCCGGCGCGGGCCCACATGAGGCGCCGGGGCGGGTCGTAGGTGCGGGCCTCGCCGCCGGTGTCGGCGACGCGGGGCAGGGCGAAGGCGGGGCGGCCGAGCCAGGAGGTGCCTTCGGGGGCGTGGGCGGGGGTGTCGGACAGGACGCCGACGAGGGAGTTGTCGGGCAGGTGGCGGCCGGGGCCGACGATGCCGGAGTTGCCGACGAAGGAGCGGCGTCCGACCCGGGAGGGGCCGAGGTGGAGCCAGCCGCCGCGCAGTTCGTAGGGGGCGACGAGGGTGTCGTCGGCGAGGAAGGCGCCGTCCTCGACGCGCATCAGGCCGGGCAGGGCGAGCACGGTGGAGGCTTCGACGCGGCGTCCGACGCGGGCGCCGAGCAGGCGCAGCCACACGGGGGTGAAGAGGCTGGCGTAGAGGGGGAAGAGGGTGCGCCGGGCGGTGTCGCTGAGGCGGCTGACGGCCCAGGCGCAGAAGGCGACGTGGCCGTCGGCGGGGTGGAAGCCGGGGCGCAGCGGCCGGGAGAGGAGGCGTACGAGCAGCGCTATGAGGGCGGCGTGGCACAGGAGGGTGAGGGCGGCGAGGGGGATGGTGGCGGGCAGGAGTTGGAGGAGGGCGGTGGCCAGGGTGCGGTCGGTGTCGATCATCGGGTAGACGACGAGCAGGGCGGGCAGTGCGGAGATGATCGGGACGAGGCCGAGGACGGCGGAGCCGATGCCGTAGGCGAGGTTCCAGGGGTTCCAGCCGCGGGGGGTGGGGGCGGGGGTGGCGGGCCAGTCGGCGAGGGGTTCGGTGGTGGGGCGGGCCGGGGAGCCGTGCCAGTGTTCGCCGGGCGGGACGGTGCCGGTGACGCAGGAGCCGGGGGCGATCTCGGCGCGGGCGCCGATGCGGGCGCCGGGCATGAGGGTGGCGCGGTGGCCGACGCGGGCGCCTTCGCCGATGTCGATGCGGCCGAGGTGGAGGGTGTCGCCGTCGAGCCACCAGCCGGCGAGGTCGGCTTCGGGTTCGAGGGAGCTGTGGGCGCCGAGGCGGGCGAGGCCGGTGACGGGGGGCAGGGTGTGCAGTCGTACGCCGGGGCCGACGCGGCAGCCGAGGGCGCGGGCGTAGCGGGTGGCCCAGGGGGTGCCGGCGAGGGCGGCGGTGCCGAGCATGGCGGTGTAGCGTTCGGCGGCCCAGAGCCGGAGGTGGACGTGGCCGCCGCGGGGGTGGCTGCCGGGGCGGATGCCGGTGGTGAGGAGGCGGGCGCCGGTGGCGGCGAGGAGGGTGCGGCCGGGGGCGCTGTAGAGGAGGGCGAGGCCGGCGGCGACGGGCCACCAGGGGCTGTGGGGGGCCCAGGTGAGGTGGTTGCCGGTGAGGTTGTCGAGGGCGATCAGGACGAGGATCCAGCGCAGTCCGGCGAGGCTGAACATGCCGAGGAGCAGGAGGGTCTGCCAGGCGGCGGCGCTGCGGGGGGTGCGGCGTACGGTGCGGCGGGGGTCCGCGGTGGGGGTGGGGGTGGCGGCGGGCCGGGCGGCGGGGGTGAGGGTGTCCAGGTAGGCGGCGAGGTCGCTGAGGACGGGGTGGGCGTAGAGGTCGGCGACGGAGACGCCGCTGTGGTGGGTGCGCAGGTCGGAGACGAGGCGGGCGGCGGTGAGGCTGGAGCCGCCGAGGGCGAAGAAGTCGTCGCCGGGGCCGGGGGCGGTGCCGAGCAGGCGTTCCCAGTGCGCGGCGAGGCGGCCGGCGGTGCCGTCCGG
This sequence comes from Kitasatospora sp. NPDC096140, assembly GCF_040303045.1. Lineage (NCBI taxonomy): Bacteria > Bacillati > Actinomycetota > Actinomycetes > Kitasatosporales > Streptomycetaceae > Kitasatospora > Kitasatospora sp. NPDC096140. Next base: position 182,555 of record NZ_JBEOUW010000002.1, on the reverse strand, counting down.
GGCGTACCCGGCCTGCCCGGCCTGCCCGGCGGAAGCAGAGGCGGTGCCGGCGGTGCCGGCGGTGGTGGCCAGGGGCCAGGGCAGGGCTCCTCGGTCGACCTTGCCGGAGGTGCGGGTGGGCAGGGAGTCGACGAGGGCGAGGATGGGCACGAGCGGGGCGGGCAGGTGGGCGAGGAGGTGGCGGCGGGCGGCGGCGAGGTCGGGGGTGGTGCCGGGGCGGGCGACGAGGTAGCCGACGAGGAGGTCGGCGCCGGCGGGGGTCTTGCGGACGGCGGCGGCCGCGGCCGCGATGTCGGGCAGGGCTTGCAGGGCGGCGTCGATCTCGCCGAGTTCGATGCGGCGGCCGCCGAGTTTGACCTGGTCGTCGGCGCGGCCGAGGAAGACGAGGCCTTCGGGGTCGTTGCGCACGAGGTCGCCGCTGCGGTAGACGCGCGGGGAGGCGAGGGCGGGGTGGGGGCTGAACTTCTCGGCGTCCTTGGCGGGGTCGAGGTAGCGGGCGGTGCCGACGCCGGTGATGAGCAGTTCGCCGCCGGCGTACCAGGGGACGGGGTGGCCGGCCTGGTCGACGACGGCGATCTCCCAGCCGTCGAGGGGGGCGCCGATGCGGACGGGCTCGCCGGGCAGCAGGCGGGCGGCGGTGGCGACGACGGTGGTCTCGGTGGGGCCGTAGGTGTTCCAGAACTCGCGGGTGCCGGTGGCGAGGCGGTCGACGAGTTCGGCGGGGCAGGCTTCGCCGCCGACGATGATCAGGCGGACGGCGTCCAGGCTGTCGTGGGGCCACAGGGCGAGCAGGGTGGGGACGGTGGAGACGGCGGTGATGCGGCGTTCCACGAGCCAGGGGCCGAGGTCGGTGCCGGCTTTGACGAGGGAGCGGGGGGCGGGGACGAGGCAGGCGCCGTGGCGCCAGGCCAGCCACATCTCCTCGCAGGAGGCGTCGAAGGCGACGGAGAGTCCGGCGAGGACGCGGTCGCCGGGGCCGAGGGGCTGGTACTGCAGGAAGAGGCGGGCTTCGGCGTCGACGAAGGCGGCGGCGGAGCGGTGGGTGACGGCGACGCCCTTGGGGCGGCCGGTGGTGCCGGAGGTGAAGATGATCCAGGCGTCGTCGGCGGGGGCGGGCCAGGCGGGGTGGCCGCCGGGGTGGGCGGCGGGCCCGGCGTGGAGGTGGCGTCCGGCGCCGATGACGGCGCAGACGGCGGCGTCCTGCCAGATCATGTCGGCGCGTTCGTCGGGGTCGTCGGCGTCGACGGGGACGTAGGCGGCGCCGCAGCGCAGGACGGCGAGGACGGCGACGTAGAGGTCGGCGGTGCCGGAGGGGATGCGCACGCCGACCCGGTCGCCGCGGCCGATGCCGTGGGCGGCGAGCTGTCCGGCGAGGGTGTCGACCTCGTGGAGCAGGGCGCGGTAGTCCAGGACGGTGTCGCCGGTGTCGAGCGCGGGCGCCTGGGGGTGGGCGTCGGCGGTGGCGGCGATGACGTCGAGCAGGCTGCGGGGGTGCGCGGGCCGGCTCGCGGGCCAGCCGGCTGCGGGGCCCGGGTGGGGGCGGTGCAGCGTGCCTGGGCCGGCCGTGTCGTGGCGTGCGTCCATGGGGGTTGTTCCTCGGCTCCGGGGTCGTGGGGCGCGTACGGGCGGTGTCGTGGGGTGACGGGGGGTGACACTGGGTCCACCGGCGGGCGCGCCCACACACCATGACTCCACTGGGAGTCCGCTGGATGCAGCGGGGGTGCGGTCAAAGGAAATTCTCATCATCGATGCCGTACGGGGGCGACGGGGAATGAATCGAATGTCGTTTCGGGGTTTCTGGGCGTTTTCGCTGGTGCAGGGTAGCCGTCGGAGGGTGCGGCGGCGGGACGGGAGAGGGCAGAGTGATGAACACCATGGCGCCCGGCACGGTACCGGTGATGAGAGGGTTACCACCGAATCGGGGGGTTTGGGTCGGATCTCCGCCCCGTTCACCCGGTTCGCACATCCGTATGAACGACGCCCGCGGCCCTCACGGCGGGCCCTTCCTGTGAGGGAGCCGTGGAGCGGCGCCGCCGGCCGGGCCCCGGTCGGCCGGAACGGCGCGGTCCTCGTCTGGTACGTGGCGTACGGCTCGAACCTGCACGCCGCGCGCCTCGCCTGCTACCTGCGCGGAGGCCGCCCGAACGGCGGAGCGCACACCTACCCCGGCTGCCGCGACCGCAGCCCCGCGCGCCGGGCGGTCGCGACCGCGCTGCCGGGCACCCTGTACTTCGCCGGCCGGTCACTGACCTGGGGCGGCGGCTCGGCCTTCTACGACCCGTCCGTGCGCGGCGAAGTGCCCTGCCGGGCCTATCTTCTGACGGTCGGACAGTTCAGCGACATCGCCGCCCAGGAGATGCGCCGCTCCCCCGGCGCCGACCTCGACCTCACCCGGGTGCTCGCCGAGGGGCGCACCGCCCTGGGCCCCGGCCGCTACGAGACCCTGCTGCACGTCGGCGACCTGGACGGGCACCCGCTGCTCACCTTCACCGCCCCCTGGGGCGCGGCCGGCGCCGACCTCAACGCCCCCGCCGCCGCGTACCTGCGGACCCTGGGCGCGGGGCTGGCCGAATCCCACGCCTGGGGGCCGTGGCGCACCGCGGGCTACCTCGCCACCCGCCCCGGCGCGGCCGGGCACTGGACACCGGGAGCGGTGGCGGCGCTGCTGGGCTGAACGGGGGAAAGCCGCCCGGAGAGTCACCGGACCGGCAGGCACCGGCGGCCCGCGCACCGCCCGCTCAGGCCGGCACGGGAGCGGTGGCGGACGGCGGGGAGCAGCGCGGGGTGGTCGCGCAGACCGCCAGCTGCTGCCAGGTGCCGTCCCGCAGGACCTGCACGCTCCACAGCACCGGGTACGGCAGGCCGCAGATCGCGCAGTGCCGTCCGGGTGTGGCGGCGTCGGGCTGCGCGTACGGATTGACCGGCGGCGGGGAGGACCACGGCTGGGGCACGGGCACCGGCTGGGGCACGGGCACCGGCCGGGGCACGGGCGCGGGCGCGGCCGGGTACGGGGCGGGCGGGGGTCCGAACCCGGTGACGGGCGGTGCCGCGGGTGGGGGCGGTGCAGGCACCGGCCGCGTGCGCGGCGCGGGTGGCACCGCGGGCGGAGGCGGTGCCGCAGGCGCGGGCGGTGCCGCGGGCGGAGGCGGCGCTGCGGGCGGCGGCGGTGCCGGTGGTGCGTCGTCCCAGATGCGCGCGCCGCGGAACGGGGTGCGGAAGTCGTGCTTGCACGTGTCGCAGGTGGTGAGCACGGCCTCCGCACGCTGGTCGCCGCACGCGGGGCAGAAGGTGACGGGGCGTTCGTACGCCTCGGTGCTCTCGCAGCGGGTGCAGATGAAGTCGGGTTCCAGCTTGGCCTGGCGGAACACCGTGCTGAAGACCTGGAAGGGGTTGGGGTCGCTGCGCCCGGCGGTCACGCCGAGCACGGACGCCAGCATCTTGAGGTTGCGGTTCCTCGCCCGAAGCCGCTTCAGGTCCAGGTTGACGACCTTGGGGTGCTTGCAGTCCCGGCAGACGCACAGCGTGCGCACGGGCAGTCGGGAGCGGATCGCCGACTGCTGGTACAGGAACTGGAAGGTGAGCCGGTGCTCGTCCGGGACCTCCACGGTCCGGACCCCGTAGGCGCCCTGGGAGAGCCTGGTCTCGATCAGCGCGGCGAGATCGAGCACCTTCGCCCTGAGCGCGCCCGGCAGCGAGGGCGCCTTGCCCGTGGGCGGCCGCTCGGAGCCGATCAGCGCGGGGATCGCCAGCAGCGCGCCGACGGCGGGCATGCCCAGCATCACCAGGCCCGCGTCCGAGACGAACCGGACGTGGGTGATGCCCGCCCAGCCCGCCGGGCCGCTACTCCTCGCCCCGCCCGAGAGGCGGCCGGCGAACATCGAGGCGGCCCCGTCGACGAGGCGTTGCCCGGCGGCGTGGCCGCGCTCCGCGACGTCCGAACTGCGCTGGCGCGCCCACAGGTGCGGGGCGGGGAAGCCGTCGGGGGCCGTCCCGGGGACGAGGTCGGCGAGCGCCTTGTCGAAGGCGGCGAGCGTCGACAGGAACGCCTGCTGGAAGGGGTCCTGCACCCCGACCATCACGGTGGACAGCGCCCGGTCCGAGAAGTGCACCCGGACCAGCGCGGCCTGCGCCCCGGCCTCGGGGAGCACGTTCATCCGCACCAGCATCGGCACTTGGTCCGGCATCATCATCACCGCCCGTACGGCGGAGCCGCGTTGGGCCTCGATGACGGTGGCGAGGTCCGCGGTGAGCTGGAAGCCGGACCGGTGGAGCACCGCCACCACGGCGTTGCGGGCCTGCTCGGGCGCAGCCGCGATCCGGCGTTCGGCGTCCAGGGTGATCGAGGGCACGGCACCTCCGGTGGCGGCGGGCGGGGAGGATCAGCACACCCGGCGCCGGGCGCCGGGTGTCCGAGACCTCGTCAGATCAGGTCCTCGTACGTCGCGCCGGTGTCGTCCGCCGTCTCGCCGCCCTGGGCCGGATCACCGTCGTGCGCCGCGTCACTGTCGTGGGAGAGGCCGTTGTCGTCGTCGGAACCGGGGCCGCCGCCCTCCGCGGAGTGTCCGTACGACGCATCGGACTCGTAGGCCCCCGCGACGGTGTCGGTCTCCGTCACGGACAGGTAGGTCTCGAAGGTGACGTCCGAGACCTCCACCAGCTCGACGGCCTCCACCAGCTCGACGGCCTCCACCGTCTCGACGACCTCCGCCGCGTGGACCTCGTGCACGTCGACCTCGGTCTCGACCGCGAACGCGGTCTCCGTGTACTCCTCGACCGCGACGGCGTCGGTCTCGGAGTAGGAGAACGAGGCGCTGCTCTCCTCCACGTCGTAGCCGTCCGCCAGGAATCCGTCCCACTCGCCCATGCGCCCCTCAGACGTCGTCGGTGTCCAGGCCGGACCGGCCGCCCGTGCCCGTTTCGGGATCACAATAGGGCCCAACGGTGCTGCACGGAGCCGAAGTTCGCGATCGGGTGGCGAAGCCGTGACGAAGCGGTGTAGGTCCTCGACGGTGGCGCCGGGCACTGAACACCCCTACCAGGCACGCCCCGGTCCGGTCGATCCGGCTTGCCCGCGGCCCCGCCGTTCGTATCCTGGTTCCCGGCATGCCGGGAACCAGCGGGAGCGGTCGATGAAGAGCGGGGAACTGGTCGCCGGGCGCTACGAGTTGACCAGACGGCTCGGCCGGGGCGGCATGGGCGAGGTGTGGTCCGCGCGCGACCGCACCCTGCACCGCGACGTCGCGCTCAAGACGCTCGTCCTCGACGCGGCGACGGTCGCGGAGCTGCCGCTGCGGTTCGAGCGCGAGGCCGTGGCCGTGGCGCAGATCAACCATCCGAACGTGGTCGCGGTGTACGACCGCGGCATGCACGAGGACGTCGTCTTCCTCGTCATGGAGCAGGTGGACGGCGGGAACCTCGCCGAACTCGTCCGAGCGCGCGGGACCCTGGACCTGGTCCTCGGGCTGGACATCGCCGAGGCGGTCTGCGCGGCACTGGCGGCCGCCCACCGGGCCCGGATCATCCACTACGACATCAAGCCGCAGAACGTGATGCTCACCCGCGGCGGCCGGGTGAAGGTCGTCGACTTCGGGATCGCGGGACTGTCCCTGACCGTCTCCGCCCTGGCACGGTCCTCCGAACTGTCACCGGCCGGCACTCCCGAGTACGGGGCGCCGGAGCAGTTCCTCACCGAGCGTGGTGACGAACGGTCCGACCTGTACGCGCTCGGCGGGGTACTGTTCGCCGTGTTCGCCGGCCGCCCGCCCTTCAGCGGGCACAACGCCCTGGCGATCGTCCGGCGCAAGCTCGACGAGCCCGCGCCCCGGCTCGACACGGTCCGCCCCGGCCTGCCGAGACCGCTGGTGGACCTCGTGGCGGACCTTCTGGAGCGCGACCCCGCCCGGCGGCCGCAGACCGCGCAGGAGGTCCACGGCCGCCTCCGCGCGCTGCGGGTGGCAGCCGGCAGCGGCACGACGCCCGCTCCACCTCCCCGCGGGCCCGGGCATCCGAACGCCCCCGGCCGTCCGGACGGATCCGACCGCCCCGGTCCGCCCCGCAGACCCCTGGCCGTCCCGATGGGCATCCTGGTCGCGCTCGGCCTGTTCGTCGGCGCCGGCTACCTCGGCTACCAGTGGACGCAGGACCAGTACTACGTCGGCGTGGACGGCGACCACGTCGCGGTCTACCAGGGCGTCAACCAGAGCCTGGCCGGCCTGAGCCTGTCCTCGGTGCACGACTCGTACGGCGGCATCCAGCTCAAGTGGCTGCCGCAGGACCAGCGCGCCCACGTGAACAGCACGATCTCGTTCGGCAGCCTGAAGGACGCCCAGTCGACCGTCCAGGAGCTCGACGCCTGGGTCCGGCTCTGCCAGAAGGCCACCGGTGTGAGCCGGCAGGGCAGCCCTCTCGCCTTCCCGACCGCCTTCCCGACCGCCGCAGCGGACGAGGGGCCGGACCTCACCGACGAGGAGCGCAGCCGTGCCGAGTCCTGTCCGCGCCCCTGACGCGGGCGCGAACCGCGCACCCGCGGGACGTCCGCTCCGGCACCGGGCCTTCGGGCTACCGTGCTCGCATGGCTGACTACCCCACCCACGCGGCTCGGGCCGAGGAACTCCTCGCGATGCTGAACCCGAAGTCGTTCACCGTCAAGAACTCCCCGGACACGCGCGTCCGGATGGCCCAGGTCGAGGCGATCCTCGCGCTCGCCGCCGCCGTTGCCGGCCGCAACGGCCAAGCGGCCGAGGGCGCGTGGTCGCCCCGCTGAGTTCGCCGAAGCCACGGCGCGTGGCCGCTTGGAGGCCGACGGCTGCAAACCGGTCGCGGGCCGGGGACGGGGCACGGACGGATCGACGTCACGATGGTCGGGTTGAGCGAGGTCGTCGCCGGGCCGCGCCGCCGACACCCACCGGCCGGGCGTGGGGCCCGCCGCGCCGGGCAGGTCGCCGGGTGCTCAGTGCCTCCTCCTCAGGCGGCCCAGGACGCTCTGGCCGCGGGTGGTCTGCCAGCGCGAGCGGGCCTGCCGGAGCACCGTGTCCCACTCCTGGCGGACCTCGTTGTCCGGCGGGCGCTCGCCGCGGCCGATCCGGTCGAGCTCGTCCTGCACCTCCTTGCCGAGCGCTGCCGAGGCGACGGTCGCGAGCATGGCCCCGAACAGCGCGGAGAGCATGGCGAAGACCGCCCCGATCGCGCCGTAGCGGTTCGTGTAGGAGTTGAAGAGGTGGGGCAGGTAGACGCTCATGGCCACCGAGTAGCCGGTCAGCAGGAGGGCCCCGATGGCCCCGAACGGCACGAGGTCGCGCCAGGGGATCCGGGCGGCGGACAGGAGCCGGCCGCCCCAGACGAGGAAGGCCGCCGTCAGCGGCGCGTCCACGACCGCCGCCGCCAGCTCCAGCGGTCTGCGGCCCAGGGTGGCGTGGACCAGGCCGGTCAGGGCGGCGTAGGCGGCCAGCAGCGCGATCCACTTCAGGCCGTTCACCGTGTTGCGGACGCTCAACGGCGGCAGCTCCCAGCCCTGTTCGAAGAGCCGCTGGGCGGCGCGCGCGAAGCTCAGCACCGACACGAGGAGGAAGGCGATCCCGAAGAGCCCCACGCTGGTCCAGTCGCCGGACGCGGTGAGCATGTCGCGTACGGCTTCGGCGCCGTCCCCGGTGAGGCCGTAGCGGTCGATGACGCGGTCGGCGATGTCCTTGCCGCCGCCCAGGCTGGACACGAGAGAGCTGAAGAGGAGGGCGAGCGGCACCAGGGCGGTCAGGGCGGCGGAGGACAGGGCCATCGAGCGGTCGAAGCCCACGAGCCGCTGGAACCGGCTGAACACGCGCAGGGCGAACGCCGGGCGCAGCCAGAAGGTCGCCGTCCTCAGGACGGTCTCGCGGCTGATGCGTGTCGTCTGGTCCTCCGGAGTCGTGGTGACGGTGTGGCGGCGGCCGGGTCACGGCGGGCAGCGCCGCGGCGGGCAGGCCGTGGCGGGCAGGCCGTGGCGGGCAGCGCTGCGGCCCGGGCGTTCAGGAGCGGACGTTCAGGAGCGGGCGTTCAGGAGCGGGGCGTCCAGTAGGCGACCAGCCTCGCGACGCCGGGCTCGACGCTCTTCCAGTCGCCCTGGAACGTCAGCACCGCGGCCGCGGCCGTCGGGAAGCCGCTGCCGTCCATCCGCGCCGACAGGCCGCCCTCGGCCTCGCCCGCCAGGGCCTCGGCCAGGGCGTGGACGGCGGGGTTGTGGCCGACCACGACCAGGTCCTGGACCGTGTCGGGCGTCTCGTTGAGGACGGCGACGATCTCCCCGGCGCCCGCCCCGTACAGGCGCTCCTCGAAGACGGTCCTGGGCCGGGCCGGCAGCTCGGCGGCCGCGAGCTGCCAGGTCTGGCGGGTCCGCAGGGCGGTGGAGACGAGCGCGAGGTCGGGGGTGAGGCCGGCGCCGGCGATCCAGCGGCCGAGCGCCGGGGCGTCCCGGCGGCCCCGCTCGGCGAGGGGACGCTCGTGGTCCTCCACACCGTCGGGATGCTCGGCCTTGGCGTGGCGGACCACGACGATCCGGCGCGGCATTTCCTCGGACATGGGCTTCTCCCTCTCCCCCGCACGGGCCCTCGCCGTACGGACGCGACGCGAGGATCGTGGCAGGCCGGACCCCGCAACCGGCCCGCGCCGACCGCCCGTTGGCCGGTTCGGGTCGGTGAGGTTCACCCGTGCGGGTGAAAGGAGCCCCGCGCCCCGCCGGCCGGCCCGGGCGCCCCACCCCACGAACACGGCCGGCCGGGGGCGGCTCCCTCAGGAGGCGAACTGGCCGGGTCGGTAGTCGCCGCCGGGCCGGCGGAGCATGACGTTGCCCCGGTTGAAGGCGTTGATCAGGGCGATCGTGGCCACCAGCGCGGCGAGCTGGTCCTCGTCGTAGTGCTTCGCGGCGTTCTCCCACGCCTCGTCGCCGACGCCGCCGGCCGTGTCGGCGAGGCGGGTGCCCTGCTCGGCCAGCTCCAGGGCGGCCCGCTCGGCGTCGGTGAACACCGTCGCCTCCCGCCAGGCCGCGACGAGGCTGATCCGCGTCGCGTCCTGGCCGGCGGCGGCGAGGTCCTTGGTGTGCATGTCGACGCAGAAGCCGCAGCCGTTGATCTGGCTGGCGCGCAGCTTCACCAGCTCCTGCGTGACGTACGGCAGGGTCGACTCCGCGACGGGCCTGCCCGCGGCGACGAGGTGCTTGAAGACCTTGCCGATGACGGGGTTGGCGAGGGCGTCCAGTCGGGGTTCCACGGTGTACTCCTTGTCCGGTGTTCCGCTGTCCCCCTCAAGAGCGCGGCACCGGGCTCCCCGTGACAGCCCCGCGGGAGCCCGCGGCGTGACCCGCACCACACCACGGCTCAGAGGTGGTACTTGCCGACCTCGTAGCCGCCGCCGGGCTGACGGGTCATCACGTTGCCGCGGTTGAAGGCGTTGATGATCGCGATCACGCACACCAGCGCCGCGAGCTGCTCCTCGTCGTAGTGCTTCGCGGCGTTCTCCCACACCTCGTCGCCGACCCCGCCGGCCGCGTCGGCGATCCGGGTGCCCTGCTCGGCCAGCTCCAGGGCGGCCCGCTCGGCCTCGGTGAACACCGTCGCCTCCCGCCAGACGGCGACCAGGCTCAGGCGCGTCGGGTCCTCCCCGGCGTGCAGGGCCTCCTTGACGTGCATGTCGACGCAGGCGCCGCAGCCGTTGATCTGGCTGACCCGCAGCCGCACCAACTCCTGGGTGGCGTACGGCAGGACCTCGTCGGTGACGGCCTGGCTCGCGGCGATGAAGTGCTTGTAGACCTTGCCCATGACGGGGCTGGCGAAGGGGCTCAGACGGGCTTCCATGGTGCGCTCCTCGGTACGTTGTCCGTTGCTGCCCTCTGAGACAGGGCAGCCGTCCGGGCTGTGACAGGGCCCGGATGTGACGTGCGCCACCCGGGACGGGACGGGCGCCGGGGAGGGGGATCCATGGCGGGACCGGCAGGGACGACGGGCGCGGCACGTGCGGCGGAGGGCGTCGCGGAGACGGCGGGTGCGGGCGTCGCGGAGACGGCGGGTGCGGGCGTCGCGGAGGCGGTCGGGTACCGTCCGCTGCTGTTCTCCATCGCCTACGGGATGACCGGCTCGGTCGGCGACGCCGAGGACCTCGTCCAGGACACCTTCCTGGGCCTGACCCGCGCCGACCGGGCCGGCACGGCCGTCACCGACCCGAAGGCGTACCTGACCACCACGGTCACCCGCCTGGGCATCAACCACCTGAAGTCGGCCCGGGTGCGGCGCGAGAGCTACGTCGGCGAGTGGCTGCCCGAGCCGGTGGTCGCCTTCGCCGACCGCCCCGGCGGCCCGGCCGAGCACGCCGAGCTGGCCGACGCGCTGTCGATGGCCTTCCTGCTGATGCTGGAGTCCCTCTCCCCCGCCGAGCGGGCGGTGTTCCTGCTGCGCGAGGCCTTCGGGTACGGGTACCCGGAGGTGGCGAAGATGACCGGCAAGTCCGAGGCGAACTGCCGCCAGATCTTCGCCCGGGCCCGCCGGCACCTGGCCCCGGCCCCCGCCCCCGCCCTCGCCCCGGGTCCGGGTCCGGGCGCGGAGCCCACTGCGGCGCGGCGCGCGGAGGGCGACGAACTCGCCCGCCGCTTCTTCGCAGCCACTGAGGGCGGCGACCTGGAGGCGCTGCTCGACCTGCTCGCGCCCGACGTCGTCTTCCACGGCGACGGCGGCGGCAAGGCCCGGGCGGTCGGCAGGTCCGTCAGCGGCCTGCAGCGCGTCGCCCGACTGCTGCTGTTCGGCTTCGACCGCAACCGCTCGCTCGGCATCTCCCGGCGGTACGCCCGGATCAACGGCCGGCCCGGCGCCGTCCTGCTGGACGCCCGGGGGCGCGTCGCCGGTGTCATCGCGCTCGACATCGCCGACGGCGCCGTCCGGGCGTTCCACTCGGTGTCCAACCCCGACAAGCTCGCCCACCTCGGAGAGGTCTCCGACCTCGGCCTGCGGCCGCAGGAGCGGCGGCGGTAGCGGTACGGGAGCGGGAGCAGTAGCGGGAGCAGTAGCGGGAGTTGTGGAGAGGCCGTGGAGCAGGAAGTCGGACCGGCCGACTTCCCGCTCCCCGCGGCCCGGTACGGCGCCGAGCAGGCTGCTAGCCCGGCCGAGCGCCGGTGTTCCTCCTCCCGAGTAGCCCGGCGTGCCCTCCCGCGGCCGACCGAGTCGTTCGGGTACGGATCGGGTGCGACGCGGGGAGCCGCCCCGCGTCGACCGGAACCGGAACCCGATCTCTCAGGAGTCCCGTATGAAGCCCCTCGCCCTGACCGCCCTCGCCGTCGTCGGCCTCCTGGCCGGCAGCGCCGCGAGCGCCGCCGCCGACGACAAGCCCGCGATGAAGCCGACCGTCACCGTCCCCGGCAACGCGGCCGCCTCCGACCCCTCGATGCTGGCCGCGCACGCGCAGCTCTTCGGCGACTGGGTCGTCGTGCACCCGGGCGCCAACGGGGTGGCCACCGTGACCTGTCCGTCCGGCCAGGTGCCCACCGGCGGCGGCGGCCAGACCAGCGCCTTCAAGATCTTCTTCACCGACTCCTACCCGAGCGGCAGCGCCTGGGTCGTGCGCGGCACCAACACCAACACGGTGGACGAGTCGATCCGCGCGACCGCCGTCTGCACCACCCCCTGACCCGCGGCCCCGAGCGCCCCGGCCCCGGCCCCCGGGCCCGGGGCGCCCTGCCGTCCGGGACCGCTCAGGCCCGCACCGGGCGACGCGGGCGGGTGAACCAGCAGGCCAGCAGCAGGTTCGGCACCCAGCACAGCCAGGCGATCACCAGGTACGAGGTGCGGAAGTCCAGCTGGGCGGCCTTGGCGGCGACCAGCATGAGCCGCAGCGTGACGGCGGCGAAGGTGAGCGCGAAGCTGCGCACCATCCAGCGCCGGTGGTCCTCCACCCGGCGCCGCAGGATCATCCGCAGGCCGGTGCCGCCGGTCACCAGCCAGGCCACCCCCAGGCAGGCGAAGCCGAGCCGGGCGACCGTGCCGCCGTAGGCGACCGGCGCCAGCAGCAGTGCGCCGATCCCGCCGACCAGGCAGCCCAGCAGGTAGGTGACGCCGATGCGGCGGTGCCAGCGCGGCCACCGCCGGCGCAGGCGCGCCGAGAACTGCCACGGCCCCACCCCGAGGGCGAGGACCGCACCGGATATGTGGACGGCGAGCGGCAGTTCGTGCGCCAGGTACGTGGCGCGCTGCTCGCTGAAGAAGTCGTCCGGGTCGAGGCCGGCGTACCTGGCCGACAGCAGGACGATCAACGTGGACAGCACCGTCATGATGGCCCAACCGGCCCGCGTGATGCGCATGCCCCGAGTGTGGTGGCGGCTGCGGGGGCCCGGCATCGGGGGCAACCCCGAGGGGGATCCCCCAAAGAACCCTCATGTCCCCTACGGGGCACGGTACTTGGGCTTCCGCCATGGGGGTGTCCCCCCAATCCTCCCTGAGGTGAACCCGAGAACGCACCGGCGGCGGCCGGAGCTGGTTAGCGTCCGACCATGACTCCGCACAGGACATCGAATCTGCGAATGCGCCTCGCCGTGGCGGCCGGTGCCGCCGTGCTGCTCGCCGCCGGCGCGGCCCCGGCCGTCGCCCGGCCCGAATCCCCCTCCCTCGCGCAGCAGTTGAGCCGGGACGCGGAGGCGATCCACGCGCTCGGCATCAGCGGTGTGCAGGCCCGCGCGGTCGGGCCGGACGGCCGGTCCTCGGTCGCCACCAGCGGGACCGCCGACCTGCGCACCGGGCGCCCGGTCGACCCCGACGGCTGGTTCCGGATGGCCAGCACGTCCAAGACCCTGATCGCCACCGTGGTCCTGCAGTTGGAGGCCGAGGGCCGGCTGTCCCTGGACGACACGGTCGACCGGTGGCTGCCGGACGTGGCGTGGGGCAAGGACTACGACCCCCACAAGATCACCGTCCGCCAACTGCTCCGGCACACCGCCGGCATCTCCGACGCCGGCCTGCCCGGCTACGACACGGCGCAGGAGTACGACGAGCAGCGCTTCGACGTCCACAGTTCCGAGGAGCTGGTCGAGCGCGCCATGGCCCAGGAGCCCACCCAGGGCTGGAGCTACTCCAACACCGGCTACGTCCTGCTCGGCATGATCATCCGGCAGGCCACCGGCCGCTCCTCCCACCAGGAGATCGAGGACCGCATCCTGCGCCCGCTGGGCCTGGACCACACCCGGTGGACGGGCGCCACCCCCACCCTTCCCCGACCGCACGCGCAGGCCTACCAGTTCTACGGCCCCGGCGCCGAGAAGGACGTCACCGTGCAGGTGCCGGTGTCCACCGAGCTGTCGTGGGTCACCACCACGCGCGACGAGAACGCCTTCTTCCGCGCGCTGCTCTCGGGCCGGCTGCTGCCTCCCCGGCAGCTGGCCGAGATGAAGCAGCCGACCGAGGAGAGCCCGGAGGTCCAGGAGCGGCTGCTCGGCGGCCGGTACGGGCTCGGCCTGGTCTCACGCCCCCTCACCTGCGGGGGGACGTACTGGAGCCACGAGGGCGGGGACGGCGGCTACATCACCCTCAACGGCGTCACCGAGGACGGCCGGCGCAGCGTCGTGGTCTCCATGTCGGAGGCGCGCGGCGACACCGAGGCGCACATCCGGGAGCAGGAGAAGGCGGCCGGGGACCTGGTCGACCACGCCCTGTGCGCCGGGGCCGCGGCGCACGGGTGAGCCTCGGCCGTCGCGGGTGAGCCTCGGCCGGCGCGGGTGGGCAACGGCCTGGCGGGTGCCCGCGTTCGGGCCGTACGGCCCCGGTCCGGCCACGGGCTCACGGCCGGGCCGGGGCCAGGTGGGCGGCGACGTAGGGGACGGCGACGGTCTCCAGCCCGCCGTCCGTTCCGAACGCCGGGTGGACGTTGACCTCGAAGACGACGCCGCCGTTCTCCGCGGCGAGGTCCACTCCGGCGAACGGCAGGCCGAGCGACTTGGCCGCCGACACGGCCAGGTCGGCCAGGCCGGTGGGCAGGTCGCCGGGATCCATGCGGGTGGAGACGGCGCCCCGGCTCTCGTTGCACGGCGCGTCGGGGTCCGGCTGGACGTGCTCGACCGCCCGCAGGACCTGCCCGCCGAGCACCACGACGCGGTACTGGTGGCGCTGCCCGTCCGGCCCGAAGTTCCCGGCGTCACGGGCGATCAGCCAGGTGGTGCCCGCCCGGGCGTAGTGGTGTGCGGCGGCGGCGAGTTGGGCGTGGGTGGTGATGTGGAAGACGTCGGTGCCGCCCATGCCGACCGTCGGACGGGCCCAGACGTCGCAGCCCAGCAGCTCGAACGCCTCCGCGGCCTCCCGGGTGCCGGGCCGGGTGAGGGTGACGGTCGGCATGTGGGCGATGCCGTCGCGGGTGAAGCACTCGACGGTGCGGTCCTTCTCGGTCGCCGCCCGCCAGGCCGCGGCGTCCGTGCCCAGGGACCGGGCGCCGGCCTCGCGCAGCCGGTGCTGGGTCGGTTCGAAGTCCCGGCGCCGGTGCGGCGGGATCTCGTAGACCAGCACGCTGTCGGTGGTCACGCCCGCCCCGTCGGCCTCCAGCCGCAACTCCCCGCCGTCCGTGCGGATCCGGCCGCTGCCGCCCGGGGTGAAGTGCCGCGCGTCCAGCAGGACGGGATCGCGGCCGGTGAGCAGGCGGGCGGCGGCGACGAGCGTATCGCGGCTGCCCTCGGTCGAGCTGTGATCGGTCATCAGGACGAGTTCGCTCACTGCCATACCGGCCATTGGAACCGCTGCCCCCGCGGCGGACAAGACCGCTTCACCCGCCCGGATCCCGGCGCCGGGATCCGGGGGTGTCCTGACCGGCGGGTAGACGTGTGCCGTGGCCGCTTGCCGGGCCCGGTCCGTGTCAGCGGTAGAGCGCCTCGCCGCGGCTCGTGCGGGCGTAGAGCACGACGCGTCCGGTGCGGTGGGGTGCGACGAGGCCGGCGGCGGCGAGCCTGTGCAGCTGGGCGGAGACGCCGCCGGCGGCCAGGCCGGTGCGGCGGGCGAGTTCGAGGGTGCTCGCCGGGGTCTCCAGCAGGCCGAGGAGCAGGGCGCGGGTGGCGCCGAGGGCCGGGGCGAGGTCGGCGGTGTCGGGGCCCGGCTCCCACAGGGTGCCGATGCCCCGCACCGGTTGACTTCCGCTCCCCGGCCTAAAGGCCGGGGATTCCTACCACGGTCGGCTGACCGTCTCGGCGAGTTCCTGCTTCTTCGCGCTGTGCCGGGATCGCTCCCGGTCTTACCCGCGCTCCACAGGCTGATACCGCCAGTCCGGCGGCCTTGGCGACGTTGACCGCCGCATTGATGTCCCGGTCAAGGACGGCCCCACACGCTGCGCACGTCCACTCGCGGACGTTGAGGGGCTTCGGGCCGTCCTTGACGCCGCAGGCCGAGCACAGCTGAGACGTCGGCTCGAAGCGGCCGATCTTGACCAGGGTGCGCCCGTACCGGGAGGCCTTGTACTCCAGCATCGTGACGAACGCCGACCATCCGGCGTCGTGCACGGACTTGGCCATGCGTGTGCGGGCGAGTCCCTTGACCGCCAGGTCCTCAACGGCAACCGCTTGGTTCTCGCGGATGATCTCGGTTGAGAGCTGGTGGTGGAACTCGCGCCGCGCATCGGTCACCCGCGCATGAGCGCGGGCGACTTTGATGCGGGCCTTGTCGCGGTTGCTGCTGCCCTTGGCCTTGCGGGAGAGGGCTTGCTGTGCCTTCTTGAGGCGCTTCTCGGCCCGGCGCAGGAAGCGCGGACTGTCGATCTTCCGGCCGTCGGACAGGATCGCGAAGTGCGTCAGCCCGAGGTCGATCCCCACCTGGGAGTCCGTTTCGGGCATGCGTCCGAGGTCGTCGGCGGGGTCGGTGTCTATGACGAAGCTGGCGAAGTACCGGCCTGCGCTGTCTTTGACCACGGTCACGGTGGATGGCTCGGACGGCAGGGCTCGGGACCACTTCACCCGCACGTCGCCGATCTTCGGCAACGACAGGTCACCGCCCGGCGTGATCTTCCATCGGGCGTTGGCGGTGAACCGGATCGCCTGCCGGGTGTCGCGGCGGGACTTGAACCGGGGTGCTCCCGTCTTCGGGCGCTTGCCCTTGAGGCCGTCGAAGAAGTTCCGGTACGCGGTGTCCAGGTCCCGCAGGGACTGTTGCAGCACCACGGCCGAGACTTCCCCGAGCCACGTGCGCTCGGGAGTGGCCTTGGAGGCGGTGAGCTGCTTGCCCAGCTCGGCGGAGGTGACGAACGGCAGCCCAGTGGCGCGGGCGGTCTCACGGACGCGAAGCGCGTCGTTGTAGACCACCCGAGCACAGCCGAACGCCCTTGCCAGCGCGGAACGCTGAGGTCCGTTCGGGTAGACACGGAAGCTGTACCTGAGCTGCACGGTGATCACCGTAACATGTTGGTTTATGGCTGAGTACCAGAACATTCGCACTGGTCGGCACTGTGCTTTCGTCTTGCATGCACACTTGGTTTTCGTGACGAGGTACCGTCACAAGGTGTTCGCCGACCGGCACCTGACCAGGCTGGAAGAGATCATGCGGAGCGTCTGCCAGGACTTCGAAGTGGAGCTGGTCGAGTTCAACGGCGAGAACAACCACGTCCACCTGCTGGTGAACTTCCCGCCGAAGGTCGCCCTGTCCAAGCTGGTCAACAGCCTCAAGGGCGTCAGCTCCCGTCGGATGCGCCAGGAGTACCCCGAGCTGGTCAAGCACTACTGGCAGGCACAGCGCCTGTGGTCCGGTTCGTACTTCGCCGGATCAGTCGGCGGCGCGCCGCTGTCGATGGTCCGGCAGTACATCGAGCAGCAGAACCGCCCGGCATGACCGCCAGCGGTGAGCACCGTCAACAGCGCGGGAGGGTGCCCACCGCACAGGTCAGAGCAGGGCCCAGAATCGCTTCACCACCGGGCTGAAGCCCGGTGCACTGCGATTAGTCCCGGTAGCCGTCGCCCTCGCCCTCCAGGGGGAGGCCGAGGGCGTCGATGAACAGCCGGCGGCTCAGCGGCGGGTCGGCGACGACGGCCGCCACGCTGGTGATGAAGAGGACGTCCATGCCGGTGGTGGCGCTCCCTGGTGCGGATGCGGCGGCCGGCGGGGGCCGGATCCGCCGAACCTATCCGCCCGCTCCCCCGGTGGCCCGGACACCCGGGCGGGCACCGGGCGCCGGGTCACCCGATCGGGCGGCTGTGGGTGCCGGTTGCGGGTGGCGCGCTGTCAGGTGGCGCGCTGGCCGTGGAGGAGGACGGGCAGGGAGCGGCCGGCCAGCGCCTCCAGGACGCGGGCGGCCTGAGCGGGAGCCATGTGGGCGGGGATGTCGTTGGCGGGGACGAAGCGCGCGCCGTGCAGGCCGCTCCTGTTCTGCGGGGGGACGGTGAGGCGGACGTCGTCGGGCACGGTGCCGCCGTCGAAGACCAGGTTGAGGCGCTCCAGGTAGCGGTCGGCGGGGGTGAAGTCGACCGTGGTGACGTCGGTGAGGCGGGCGACGATGCCGGTCTCGGCGTGCAGGTGCCGGGCGGCGGCCAGGTGCGGGGGCTCGTTGGGCTTGGCGGAGCCGCCGGGCAGGATCAAGCCGTCCATGTAGTCCGGGTCGACGAGCAGGACGTCGCCGCGCTGGTTGCGGAGCAGGACGTGGCAACCGAGCCGGCACACGGGCGGCTTGGCGAGCAGACGGGGGTCACGCATCGAGGGAGGCTCACTTCCTGAGGACGACGAGGAGGACGACGGCGAAGCAGGCCCACCACAGGGACCGGGCGAGGAGGTCAGTCGTCATGCGTCAGACGCTCGTAGCGCAGGCCCTTGCGGAGCAGGTCGACCACGCGCAGCAGGTCCGGCGGGCGGGCCGGGCCGAGGTCGATCAGGTAGTTGCCGGTGAGGCGGCCGTACTCCCAGTCCACCTCGACCGAGGGCAGCTTGACGCCGCCGAGGGCGAGGACGGTGGTCAGGTCGTCCAGGACGCCGGCGGCCTGCCGGCGCTGCTCGGCGGTCGCGCGGGACAGTACGGAGTCCATCACCGCTCCCCCGGGCGCTTGTGGACCTCGAAGAGGCGCCAGGCGCTGTAGGCGTCGGAGAAGAAGGTGAACCCGGTGAGCTCACCGGTCGGTTGGCGCAGCCACTCGCCGCTGATCTCGTTGCGGACCCGGTAGCACTGGGCGTCGGGGTCGAAGCGGACGCCGTAGCCGTGGAGGCGGCGGGGCACCTTGTCGTCGGACATGGGATTGGAACCCTCTGCGATCGGAGTTTCACGTTCTGTGCATATGGTGGCCCGGCGGCACCTAGCATTGGAAGCGCAAACAACTTGACCTCGTGGTCAACGTGGATTTGGAGCAGCCATGGTGAACATCAAGGAGATCGACCCGGAGTCCGGTCCCTGGGCACCCTTCGCCGTCCAACTCCGCAACTCACGAAGGGCAAAGGGCCTCAAGCAGTTCCAGCTCGCCCGCAGGTGCGGAGTCAGCGCGTCGTACGTCTCGTTCGTCGAACTTGCACGTCGACCGCCGAGTAAGAAATTTGCTGCCAAGGCCGACGAAGTCCTGGAGACGGGCGGGACTTTGATGCTGATGTACTTTCAGGCCAAGCACACGGCCCTGGTGCCGGGCTTCCCCGAGTACGCCAACTACGAGGCGGCCGCAGAGAAGATCAGGCTCTTCGAGATCAACGTGATCCCTGGACTACTGCAGACCCGGGCCTACGCGGTCGCCTGGGAACAGGGCAACCTTCGGCGAGGCACCGTCACACCGGAACAGGCCCACGAGCGAATCGAGTTCCTGCTCGCCCGGCAACACATCTACGACCGGACACCGCCACCACTTCTGCACGCCGTGATCGACGAGAGCTGCCTCAGGCGGCCCATCGGCGGCCTAGACGTCATGGTCGAGCAGTTGCTTCACCTTGAAGAAATGGCCACGCGACCCAAGGTCATCATTCAGGTGGCACCGTATTCGCTGGGCGAGGACAGGCCGTTCACTCGACTGGTGCACCTCCTTACCATGCCCGACCGCAAAGCGCTCTCTTACGGCGAGACTGAGCAGCGCGGCTACCTCGATCGAGATGCTGAATCGATCACGGCGTTGGCCGACGACTACGATCGACTCGTGGCCGAGGCCCTGAGTCAGACACAATCGGTAGCCATGATCCGCGCGGTACGGAGGGATTTTGAATGGACGTCGACCTGAGTGCCGCCCGCTGGCGCAAGAGTTCGTACAGCGGTAGTGGCGGCACGTGCGTCGAGGTCGCCGACGACTACCCCGGCGTCATGCCCGTGCGCGACTCCAAGGACCCCTCCGGCCCGGCCCTCGTTTTCTCCTCTGCCGCCTGGCGGTCCTTCGTCACGGCCGTGCGCAGCGGCGAGTTCGACGCCCGCTGACCACCCCGCAGCGCACCGGAGTGGGAAGTCGGCCCCGCCGACTTCCCACTCACCCTCATGCCGTTCGGATCAGGACGCTTCGGGCAGGAGTGCGGCGACCTCGCCCAGGACGCGGGCTGCCGGTGCCGGGTCGACCAGCCACTTGAGGTGGCTGCCGGTGAGCGTGCGGACGTCGTAGGGGTTCTCCGGCGTCAGTGCGTCGCCCTCGCGGATCATCCGGTCCTGCATGGCGAGCGGGATGCTGGTGTCCTCGGTCAGCCGGACGTACGTCCTGGGGATCCGCCCCCAGCTGTCGGCCTGCGCCCGGTCTTCGGACGTGCCGGCGTCGAGGTTCTCGTCGGGCTGGAAGGTGTTGAGGAAGACCATGAACTCCTCGTCCGTCCCGTCGGCGAGGAAGGCCGCCTTGAAGGCCGCCAGGACGCCGGCATCGGCGGTGCGGAAGTTGCAGCGCAGCAGGCCGAGTTCGGCGGGGTTGGCGACCATCGCCGAGGCCAGGCCGGCGGCGTCGACCGTGGCCATCTCGGGTTCGGCGTAGTAGGCGCTGACGTCGAGGTCGACGGGGCACCAGGCGGAGACGTAGACGATGCGGTCGATCAGGTCGGGCCGCCGGTTGGCGGCGACGGTGGCCGTCATGCCGCCGCGGCTGTGGGAGACGAGGACGACGGGCCCGTTGCGCTTGGCCCGCTCCAGTACCGCGATGAGGTGTGCGGCGTTGTCGGCGAGGGTGACGCCCTTGATGGCGCCGGGCGTGGTGGCGAGGGCGGCGGGGTCCTGCGGCGCCTGGTAGGCGTGCGGGTAGGTCGCGGCGAAGCCGTGTCCCGGGAGGTCGACGGCGACCGAGCGGTGTCCGAGGAGGCCGAGTTCGGCCTGGAGGGGCGCGAAGGAGAAGGAGTTCGCGAAGGCTCCGTGGACCAGTACGAACGTCGGTGGCATCTGTTTACGACTCACTTTCCGGTCCGTTGCGGCGCCGGCGGCACGCGTGGCCGCTCCTCCCGCCGCAGGGACCTCTGGCATGGCAGGCGTCGGCGGGTCAAGCGCGGAGTCACACGGGCAGCGTGCGAACGGCCCCCCGTCGTCCGTGCGTTCACCCTACCCCGTCGAAGATCATCCGCAAGGGCCCGCGGGCGCCGGCTGTTCAGGCTTCGGCGCGCAGCCGGGTGCGGGTGCGCATGAGGATCCGGCCGAGCATGTTCTTGCCGGTGCCGGTCCGGCCGCGCCCCCAGTAGTGGTCGGTGGTGGTGTCCTCGACGATCTCCTCGTCGGCGGTGGCCAGCAGGATCGCGCGGATGTCCGCGTGGGTGCGGAACTTGGCGGTGACGGCGCGCCGCATCACGTCGTCCTTGACGCGCTCCCAGTCCCGGCGCAGCGGTTTGGCGGGGTCGCGGCCGAGTTCGGCGGCGCGCAGGGGTGTGCGGGCGCGGCGGATCAGGTCGGCGTGGCGGGTGCCGGTGAACTTCTGGGCCTGGAAGTAGTGTTCGGAGGTCGGCCAGGTGTGGCCGTCGAGTTCGAAGGCGTGGGCGGAGAAGTTGGAGAAGCAGCCGTAGGGGGCTTCGTCGGCACCGTAGAAGTAGATGGTCATCCTGGCCTCGTGAGGGTCGCGGGAACGGGCACGGTGTCAGGCCGTGCGGCGGGTCCGCAAGCGGTTTCCGGTCGTGGGGCGGCGGGTCGTGGCAGGTGGGGGGAAGCATGGGTGAGGATCCGGTCATCGAGGCCGTGCGCAGCGGGGACGACGATGCGGTCCGGGTGCTGCTGGCGGGCGGGGCCGATCCGGAGGCCGTCGACGGGCGGGGGCTGTCCGCGCTGTGCCTGGCGGTGGCGGCGTTCGACTCCTCGGTGGCCGGTCACCTGGTGGAGGCCGGTGCGGATGCGCTGCGCCGGCTGCCGGACGGGAGCACGGCGCTGCTGCGGGCGGTCGACAGCGGCTCGGTCGCTCTCGTGATCGAGGTGCTCGGTGAGGCGCCGCTGGACGGTGCCGCCGGTGCCGAACTGCTGGCGCGTGCCCGGCTGTGGCACGAGCGGGGGCCGGTCGCGGTGCTGCGGGAGCGGACGGGGGCCTCGGGGCCGGTGGAGTACAGCCGGGTGCGGGACCGGGACGGGGTCAGCTGGTGCCACGAGGTGCGGCTCGGCGGGCCGGCCGTCCACGACGGCCATGCCGGCGTGCTGACCGTCCTGGAGGAGCACCTCGGACTGCGCCCCGGCGTCGGGGAGTTGGCCGGCCGGGCGTGCGCACTGGAGCATCCGGACGGGGAGCACGCCTCCTGGTTGCAGATCGTCGGCACCCTCGCGGGCCGGCAGGACGACGCGACGTGGCGGGCCGCGGCGGCGCTGCGCGCCCACCCGGATCCGCTGCGCCGCCGCTTCGGTGCGCAGGTGCTGGCCTCGCTGCACCTCGGGGGCTACCGCCTCGGCGCCCGGAGCCCGTTCCTGGGGCGCGCGCTGGAGCTCTTCCTCGACTGGGGGGCCGCGGAGGAGCACCCGGACGTCCTGGCCGAGGTCCTGGGCGGCCTGGCCCCGTTCACGGACCCCCGGATCCAGCCGCTGGGCCTCGCCCGTCTCGGGCACCCCGCCGCGCAGGTGCGGGCCCGGGTGGCGGCTCTGCTGGAGAGCACGCCCTCGCGCGGCCTGGAGCGGTGGACGTACAGCCCCGAGGGGCTGGACGCGATGCTGCGCCTGGCCCGCGATCCCGACGCGGGTGTGCGTGAGGACGCCGTTTACCAGCTCGCCGACCGCAAGGACCCGTCGCCCGCGGTCGGGGACGCGCTGGCCGCCGCGCTGGACGACGAGGAGCAGGACATCCGCATCTGGGCGGTGTTCGGGCTGGCCGAGCGTGACGATCCGCGCTGCGTGGAGGGCGCCGGGCGGGTGGGGGCGGTGGCGGACCGTGCCGCCCGGGCCTGGATCCTGGACGCGCCCGCCCGCTTCGAGCGGCGCCGCCGCGAGCGGGAGGCCGCGGCTGCGTCGGAGTGACGGGCGCTCGGGGCGCTCTCACTCCGGGGCGGTTGTCCTGGCGTCGGCGGTCTCGGCCCGGGCGGTCTTGGCCTCGGCGCCGGCCCGGGGTGTCCCGTCGACCGCGACGCAGATGCCGAAGACGCGGTCGTGGCTCGTCCAGCCGTTGACCCGGCCCCGGTTGTTGCTGATCTGCACGCGTTTGCGGGCCGGGTCGAGGGCCGACACCAGGTGCAGGTAGACCGTCCCGGCGACCCTGGCCAGGACGATGTCCCCGGTCTCCAGCTTCGCCGGGTCCACCGGGGCGACGCGCACCGGCTGCCGGCTGCGGATCAGGGGGACCATCGAGGAACCGCTCGGCCGGAACTCGACGGTCGCCCCGCCCGCGACCCTGGCCGCCACCGCATCCAACGCACCCATCCGGCGATCGTGGCAGAGGGCGCCCGGCCGGGCCCACCGGTTTTCCGGCGGCGAGCCGCTCACTGCGCGTCGCCGCCGTTCGCCTCGGCGTCCGGGGCCTGCGCCGTCTGCTCCGTCCCCGCCGTCCGCACCGTCTGCGCCTGGGCGCGGGCCAGTTCGGCGCGGGCGCGCAGCAGCAGGCACCGGGCGTAGGTGTCGGCGACCTTCAGCGCGGCGGGCGCGGTCCCGAGCAGCAGCAGGGTCACGGGGTCCATCACGGCGGCGTACCTCCCGGTGCGTCCCGCCCTCGGCGGACCCCGGTCGGGGTGCCTGAGGCGGCTGCCGGGAAGTGGCGTGCGCCGGCCGGGGCGTTTACCGCCCGGCCCGTGATTCCTTCCGGCAGCCCCTGCGGAGTGAACCCGATTGCCGGCCGGGGCCGTTGTCCCGGACCGGGGAGCCCGACGGGCACCTGCGCCGCTTCACTTGCCCGCGGGGGCTTCCGGCCCCCGCCCGACCGACGGGAACCACGAGTCCGTGCACGAAGTCTGGACCGGTGTGAACTCCGATACCCCGCAGAACGATCCGACACCGTCCGCGACTCCTCCCCCGATCAACCGCCGCCGGCTGCTGCTGAGCGCCGCCGGGGGCCTCGGCGCGCTCGCCGTGGCCGGCGGGACCGGCTGGTGGGCGAGCCGCGGCGAGGTGCGCGGCCCGCGGCTGTGGGCCTCGCCCGACCTGGGCGGGCGGGTCGTACTGGCCGCCGGGGCGCAGCACGGGCTGTTCGCCTCGGGGTACGACGGCAGGGTGCGGGCGCTGGATCCGGCGACCGGTGCGGTGCGCTGGAGCCGGGTGGTGGGGGCGGCGGCGCCCGCGGACGGCCCGGACGGGTGGCAGCTGGCGAGTTCGGGCGGGTGGCCGCTGGCGGCGGGGGACGGCGTGGTGTGCGTGGCCTCCACGGCGGGTGTGCAGGTCCTGGACGCGGCGTCGGGTGAGCCGCGGTGGGAGGTGGCGGCGCCGGACTGGGACGAGTTCCCGTGGCGGCAGGAGCCGGTGGTCGGTGGGGGCCGGGTGTTCGCGGCCCACGGGACGTCGCTGCGCTGCTACGACGCGGTGGGCGGGGGGTTGTGCTGGAGCAGCGATCCGGGTGCCTCGGGGGTGCTGGCGCTGGCCGGGGGGACGGTGTTCGCGGGCGGCCGGTACGGGGGGCTGCTCGCGTTCGACGCGCGCAGCGGGGAGCGGCGGTGGGTGCAGGAGGCGGTCGACGGCACCGGTACCCCGCCCGTCGTCGAGCGGGGTGTCGTCCACGTCCTGCAGAACGGTCCGACGGTGGATTCGGCGACCGTCTTCGCGCTGGACGCGGCCACCGGTCGGGTGCTGTGGCAGCGCGGACGGCTGCCGGTGTCGGGGCCGTTGTCGGTCGCGGACGGGGCGGTGTGCCTGCTGAGCGGGGAACGGCTGGTGGCGTTGGACGCGGCCACGGGCGAGACGCGGTGGACGGCGCAGGTGCCCCGGGGTCTGGGGCGCGGGACGAGTTCGGCGGCCGCCGCGGACGGCACGGTGTACGTGGGGACGAACGACGACCGGCTGTTCGCGTTCGACCTGGTGACGGGCCGGGCGCGGTGGCGCGACGAGCCGCAGCGGCTGCGGGAGGACACGGAGTACACCCGGGTGTTCCTGGCGGCGGCCGGTTCGGCGGTCTTCCGGGGCAGCCGGACCGGTCTGCACGCGCTGGGGGCGCTGCCGTCGGCCTGATGTGACGGGGCGTGGCGTCCCGGCCCGGGGGTCCCCGGCCGGGGTGTTCGGGAGTGGGACGTCGGACGGGCCGACTTCCCACTCCCGTTGCCTTCCCGGTCTCGCCCGTGCGGTCGTCCGGTCGTTGGTTGGCGGCCGGTGCCCGGGGGCCCGGCGTACGGGTGCGGGATCGTGGAGATGCGCTGGTCACGGGGCCGGCCGGGGGCCGCGGCCGGGCCGCCGTTTGCTAGGCTCCGCCGCTCCGGGCAGTGGATCAAGGAGAGGCAGAGGCACGCGGTGGACCAGGAGCGCATGGAGCTGGCGTACGCGCCCACGGGTGAGGACTTCCGTGAGGCGATCGCCGCCCACGCCCGGCACACCACCGTCGGCCGGGTGGTGCGGGTGGCGGTGTGGGTGCCGGCCGCCGTCGCCGCGCTCGGCTGCGCGTTGGGGGCCGCGAGCGGCGCGACGCGCCTGTCGGACGTGGGGCTGGTGGCCCTGCTGGCGGCCACGGCGCTGTTCGCGCCGCGCTCCCAGGTGCTCTCGGCGCACCGGCGGGCGCAGCGGCGCGGCGGCCGCTACCGCGCGGTGGTGGACGGCACCGGGGTGAGCGTCACGGACGCGCGCGGCACCCGCGTGATGCCCTGGGCGCGGGTGCCGCGCTCGCTGGAGACCGAGCACCTGTTCGTGGTGCTGAACCGCAGCGGCAACTGCCTGGTCGTGCTGCCCAAGCGCGCCACCTCCGCCCCCGACGCGCTGCGCGCCCTGCTCGCCCGGCACACCACGCCGGCGGGCGGCGCGATGGGCGGCGGCGCTTCGGTCAGCGGTGCGGCGGTCAGCGGCGCGGGTTCGGCGGTGCGCTCGAAGTAACCCGCCAGGGCGCTGACGGTGGTTCAGAAGCGGTCGGGCCCCGACCACTCGTACCAGTGGTCGCCGACCGGGGTGTACCCGTCGGGCGCGGGGGCGCCGGAGGGGAAGTAGGCGTAGCCGTGGCCGGCGAACACGCCGGTGCCGGAGACGGTGAACCTGACTCCGCCGCCGACGAGTTCGGCGTTGCCGATCGGCAGGCCGCCGATCCAGCCCGAGGCGCCGCGGGTCGTGCCGCCGTCGAGGGCCTGCTGGGCGGCGGCGGTCAGGGCGGGGCGGGCGAGGGCGAACCGGGCCTCGCGGGGCACGTCGGAGCAGGCCAGCGGCACCGCGATGCCGGCCACCAGCGGCGCGGCCACCCAGCGCCACCACCCGCCGCCCCCGACGCGGGCCGTACGCCCGTCCGCGGTACGCCCGTCCGCGGTGCGCCCGTCCGAGGTGAGCACCAGCTGCCGGACGGTCCAGGCGAACGGCAGCACGGCGAGCGCCGCCAGGCCCGCCCCGGACAAGCCGTAGTCCAGGCCCGGCACGCTCGCCCCCGCGACGACCGCGCCCGAGGCGAGCAGGCAGCCCAGCAGGGCGCTGTTGCCGGGGCGGTGGAAGCGCCGCACCCGGCGCCGTACGGCCGGGAACGCGGCCGGCGCCGCCGCGGCCAGGGCGAGCAGGACCAGGACCGGCGCCGGGAGCAGGTGGACCACGGCGAGCGGGAGCATCGCGAGCATGCCGGCGCTCGCGGTCAGCAGCGTCGCGACCAGGTGCGCGTAGCCGCCCGGTGCCGCGGCCACGGCGGCCAGCACGGCCGCCAGCAGCAGCGGCGCGCGGTAGCCGGGCTCGGTGAGGCGGCGGATCGCGGCGGCTCCGGCGGCGGGGGGAAGGAGGTGGTTCGTGTTCACGGTGATCATCCCTACCAGAGGGCGGATCCCCGTCGTACGGCGGACCCCTGACGGACCGGCGGTTCAGGGCGTCGCGGTGCGGGCGCGGCGGCCGGTCGGCGCGTCGGCGGCAGCGGGGCCCTCTCGACGCGGGCGGGCCCGGGGCCCCATCCTCGTCCCGGAGCGCACCGGCGCGGGCGCGCTCCGTCACCGCACCGCGTGACCGCAGGGCAGCGACCCCGCAGCAGCGGCCGCAGAACGGTGACCAGCACCAGCGACCCGCACCAGCGACCAGCATCAGCGCCAGCGACCTGTACCAGCGACCCCGGCCGGTGAGCGCACCGGCGACCGCACCAGTGGAGGAGCCCCGTGGACCGTCTCGTCCTGGACCCGACCGGCCGTGACCGCGACGCCGAGACCGCCGAGCTGCACGCGCGCGGCCCCGCCACGCCCGTCGACATCCTGGGGGTGAAGGCCTGGGCGGTGGCCGACCCGGACGTGCTGGAGGGCCTGCTCAAGGACCCCCGGGTCTCCAAGGACCCGCTCCTGCACTGGCCGGCCTTCGCCGAGGTGGTCCCCACCTGGCCGCTGGCGCTGTGGGTGAGTGCCCGCAACATGTTCACCGCCCACGGCGCCGACCACCGCCGGCTGCGCCGCCTGGTGGGCAGCGCGTTCACCGCCCGCCAGGTCGGCGCACTGGCCGCGCGCGTCGAGCAGCTGACCGACGCCCTGCTGGACGACCTCGCCGCCGCCGGTCCGGACACGGTGGTGGACCTGCGCGAACGCCTGGCCTACCCGCTGCCGATCCGGGTGATCGCCGAACTCCTGGGCCTGCCCGACGACTTGAAGGACCGCTTCCGCGCCCGCGTCGACCGGGTCTTCGACACCACCCTCACCCCCGAGGAGTCCGCGGCCAACGCGGCGGAGTTCTTCGCCATGCTGGAGGGACTGATCGCCGCCAAGCGCCGCGAGCCGGGCGAGGACATGACCTCCCTGCTGATCGCCGCCCGCGACACCGAGAGCGAGGACGGCGCGGGCCGTGGGGGCGGCGAGGGCGGCGAGGGCAGCGCCCTGACCGAGGAGGAGCTGCGCGACACCCTGCTGCTGATCGTCTCGGCCGGCTACGAGACCACCGTCAACCTGATCGACAACGGCATCGCGAACCTGCTCACCCACCCCGACCAGCTCGCCCTGGTGCGCGCGGGCAAGGCCGGCTGGGACGACGTGGTCGAGGAGGCGCTGCGCCGCGACGCCCCGGTCGCGCACCTGCCGCTGCGCTACGCCGTCGAGGACATCGAGCTGCCCGGCGGCGTGACCATCCCCCGGGGCGAGGCGATCCTCGGCTCCTACGCCGCCGCCGGGCGCCACCCCGCCCGCCACGGTGACAGCGGCGCGGCCTTCGACGTCACCCGCCCGGCCAAGGACCACCTCGCCTTCGGCCACGGCCCGCACTTCTGCCTCGGCGCCCCGCTGGCCCGTCTGGAGGGGCGCACCGCGCTGCGCAGGCTCTTCGAGCGCTTCCCCGACCTCGCCCTCGCGCCGGGCACCGAGCTGCGGCCGGTCGAGTCGATGATCTCCAACGGGCACCACGCGCTGCCGGTGCTGCTCGGCGAGCAGGCGCCGACGGCCCCCTGAGCAGCGCCTGCCCACCCACCCCCGGCTCGCCCACCCGCCCCCGGCTCCCCCGGCTCCCCCGGCTCCCCCCGGCGGGGCCTGACCCGCGCGGAGCAGCGGGCGGGCCCGGGCCGGGCGGTCGTGCTAGCAATGGCGGCAGGGGCGGGGCCATCCGTACGGAGCACCCGAGGCACGTACGCACGCACTCGAAGCCGGAGACCCTCTTGTCGCACCACCTCAGCGGACCGAACCTGCGCTCGCCCGACGGCGACGCGCGCCTGGACCTGACCGACCTGTTCGCCTTCGCCGCGCCGGAGCCGGGCCGCACCGTGCTGATCATGAACGTCAACCCGGTCGCGCCGACCGGCGGGCAGGCCTTCCACCCGGAGGCGGTGTACCGGATCAACGTCGACACCGACGGCGACAACCGGGCCGACCTCGCGTTCAGCTTCACGTTCTCCGAACCGGTGGACGGGGCGCAGACCATGACGGTGCGGCGGGCCACCGGTGAGGGCGCGCGCGGGCACGAGGCGACGGGCGAGCCGCTGGTGTCGGGGGCGCCGGTGAGCTTCACGGGCACCCCGGCCGTGGTGGAGGCGGGCCCGTACCGGGTGAGCGCGGGGCTGCGCAGCGACCCGTTCTTCGCGGACCTGGACGGGATCGTGCACGAGTTCCGGTGGACGGGGGTGGACTGGGGCGCGGACAAGAACGTGTTCGGGATCGTGCTGGAGGCGCCGGACGCCGAGTTCGGTGCGGCGCCGCAGATCGGGGTGTGGGCGCGGGTGAGCGTGCGCAGGGACGGGCGGCTGGTGTCGGTGGACCGGGGCGCGCACCCGTCGCTGACGGCGTACTTCAACGAGGAGGACGTCAAGGACGCGTACAACGCCGGCGAGCCCGCCGAGGACTGGCAGACCTACCGCGAGCCGTGGACGGCCAGGCTGCAGCACTTCGGCGGGTACACCACGGACGCGGCCGAGGCGCAGCTGCGGATCGTGCTGCCGGACGTCCTGCGCTACGACCGCGCCCGCCCGGCCGGGTACCCGAACGGGCGCACGCTGAGCGACGACGTCACGTCGGCGCGGCTGTCGATGCTCACCGACGGGACGGTGCCCACCGATCACATCGGCCCGCACACCGACCTGCTGCCCGCCTTCCCGTACCTGGGCCACCCGCACTGAGCCGGGCGCCCGCCACCCCGGGCGCCGAGGTGCGCACGGCGGCCCGTAGGGTGACGGGCATGTCCCTTCCCGTCGAACTGGTGATCTTCGACTGCGACGGCGTGCTGCTCGACAGCGAACGCCTGGCGGTCCGGGTGGACGAGCAGGTGCTGAAAGCGGTGGGGTGGCCGCTGACGCAGGAGGAGATCGTCGAACGTTTCCTCGGGCGCTCGCACGCCTACATGACCGCCGAGGTCGAGGCGCACGCGGGAGTCGTGCTGGAGCCCGGGTGGGACAAGCGCTTCCAGCACCTGTACGACGAGGCGTTCGCCGCCGAACTCGCCCCGGTGGAGGGGGTGACGGCGGCGCTGGCGGAGCTGGAGCGCGCCGGGACAACGGACTGCGTGGCCTCCTCCAGCAGCCACTCGCGGCTGCGCGCCACCCTCGGGCGGACCGGTCTGCTGCCGCGCTTCGCCGGACGGGTCTTCAGCTCCGAGGACGTGGAGCGCGGCAAGCCCGCCCCCGACCTGTTCCTGCACGCCGCGGCGACGATGGGCGTCGAGCCGGCCGCCTGCCTGGTGGTCGAGGACAGCAAGTACGGCGTCGCGGCCGCCCGCGCGGCGGGCATGCGGTCGCTGGGCTTCCACGGCGGGCTGACCCCCGAACACTGGCTCGCCGGGCCGGGCACCCGCACCTTCGCCGACATGCGCGAACTGCCCGCCCTGGTCGCCGCGGCGGCCGACCAGCCGCTGCCCTGACGGCGCCGCCCGGCTCCCCCGCCGGCCCCTTCCCTCCTCCGGCCTGCCCGGGGCCGCGGGCCCCGGCATTGAACGGGTTCGCCGCCCCGGGCCGTTGAGGAGGTTGGCGGGGGCCGGGCACACGTAGTGACAGGAGGCGATGGCGTGGCGGGCGACCACACGGTCATCGAGCGGGTACGGCGACTGGAGCAGGACGCGGACTGGGACCTCGCCCCCGCGTACGGGCCCGTGTCACCCCGGCCGGAGGCCGCGCCCCTGCCGGAGACCGGACCGCGGTGGCACGGGCCGCTGGACGCCATGGGCACGGTGCTGGTGCCCCCGGAGGCCCGGCCGCTGCCCGCCGCACTCCCCCCGCAGGCACCGCCCCCGCCGCCGCAGCCGCCGCAACACCTGCCGCCGCAACACCTGCCGCAGCCGCAGTCGGCCCTGCTCCTCTCCGTGCCGCCCGCGCCGCCCGTCCATCCCGCTGCGCCGGTCCAGGCGGCCCCGGCGCTCCAGGCGGCGCCGCCGGTCCAGGCGGCGCCGCACGCGCCGCACGCGCAGGCGGTCAACGCACCCGCCGCGCCCGCAGCGCGGCGGGGCCTGCGCGGGATCGGCCTCGGCGCCGCGCTCGGCCGGGGCGAGCGCGAACGGCTGGAGGCCGTCATCCGCACGCCGCTGCAGCGCTCCTACCGGATCGCCGTCGTCGGCCTCAAGGGCGGGGTGGGCAAGACCTCCGCGACGCTGGCCCTCGGCTCCGTCCTCGCCGAGACCCGGTCCGACAAGGTGATCGCCGTCGACGCCAACCCGGACACCGGCACCCTCAGCCGGCGGGTCCGCCGGGAGACCACGGCCACCGTCCAGGACCTGCTGGCCGCCGCGCCCTCGATCACCGGCTACATGGACATCCGCCGCTTCACCTCACTGACCGCCAGCGGGCTGGAGGTCCTGGCCAACGACCCGGACCCGGCGGTCGCCACCGGCTTCGGCGGCGAGGACTACCGGCAGCTGGTCGACCTCCTCGCCCGCCAGTACCCGATCGTCCTCAGCGACTGCGGCACCAGCCTGCTGCACGGCTCCATGAGCGCCGTGCTCGACCTCGCCGACCAGCTGGTCATCGCCGCCACCACCAGCATCGACGGCGCGAGCGGCGCCGGCGCCACCCTGGAGTGGCTGCACGCGAACGGGTACGGCGCGCTGGCACAGCGCAGCGTGACCCTGATCTCCGGCGTCCGCGGCACCGGCCGGGCGGTGAAGGCGGAGCACATGGTCGCGCACTTCGAGCGGCTGTGCCGGGCCGCGGTCGTCCTGCCGTTCGACGAACACCTGGCCCTCGGCGGGACGTTCGACCCCGCGAAGCTGCGTCACCGCACCCGCCGCGCCCACCTCGAACTCGCCGCCGCGGTCGCCGAGGGGATGAACCTCGGCGCCGCACACCCCGCGCACCCGGTGCACCCGGTGCAGTCCGTGCACCCGGCGGGCCTCGCGCAGCCCTCGGGCCTCGCGGGCGGGCCCGTTCCCGCCTGCTAGCAGCCGCGTTCGACGCCGGTCACGCGACGGGACGTCATGTCGGCCGGGGGCGCGTCGTCATGGGCGTCCGGAGGCCGGGCGGAGCGTGCGCTCGCCCGCCCCGCCCGGCCCGCCTCGGCCCGGGTCGGGCTCCCGGGTCCCGGGGGTCAGGCCTGCCAGCGGCCGGGGCGCCAGGCGCGGCGGCGGCCGGCCGTGCAGACCAGCGCGGTGCCGGTGATCAGGGCCACGGCGGTGAGGACGGCGCCCGCCGTCATGATCGCCTCGCGGCCGGCCGGGTCGGGGGGCGGCGGTCGGAGTGCGGCCGTGGTCGGGGCCGGGCGGGCGGACAGCGCGGGGGCGGGTGCGGGGGCGCCGACGGCGGCTGCCGGGTCGACCGTGCCGTAGCCGAGGCGAGGGTCGGGCAGGGCGGTGCCGGGGTGGTAGGCGGTGGCGGTGAGGCGGTCCTTCAGCTGGGCCGGGCCGAGGTCGGGCCGGTAGCCGAGGACCAGGGCGGCGGTGCCGGCGACCACGGCGGCGGCGAAGCTGGGGCCCGAGCCGGTGAAGTAGCCCTTGCCGCCGGGTCCGACGCTCATCATGGCGTCCCCGGGGGCCACCAGGTCGATGCGTCCGGACCCGCCGGAGGCACCGCCCGAGCCG
This sequence comes from Kitasatospora sp. NPDC096140, assembly GCF_040303045.1. NCBI lineage: Bacteria > Bacillati > Actinomycetota > Actinomycetes > Kitasatosporales > Streptomycetaceae > Kitasatospora > Kitasatospora sp. NPDC096140. Next base: position 150,731 of record NZ_JBEOUW010000002.1, on the reverse strand, counting down.
CCCGAGCCGCCGGACCCACCGGACCCACCGGACCCACCGGAGTCCGAACCGCCGCCGGGCGGGGCGCCGTTCGGGGCCAGGTCGGACACCGTGAGCACCTGCGCGGGGGCCTGGGCGGCGCCGGGGCCGCCGCCCTGGTCGGGTGCGGCCGGGGCGACCACCAGGGCGCCCTTGCCGTCGGCGTAGCGGACCGCGCCGGCCAGGTCCTCGTTGCCCGCCGCGACGGGCAGGGCGACCGCGATCACCCGGGCGCCGCCGTCGGCCGCGTCGCGGATGCCCTTGGCCAGCAGGGCGGCGGTGGTGTTCCCGGCGTCGTCGGTCACGGCGACGGCGAGGATCCGCGCCTCGGGGGCGATGCCCGTGAAGCCGACGCCGTCGCGGTGGCGGGCGGCGATCAGCCCGGCCAGGAAGGTGCCGTGGCCGACGCAGTCGCGGGTGGAGCCGCCGTCGCCGTACTCGCGCGGCCCCGGCATCAGGCGCTCGCCCAGGACGCCGGAGGCCGGGTCGACGCCGGAGCCGACGACGGCGACGGTCACGCCGGCGCCGCGGCCGAGCTGCCAGGCGGTCTCGGGGCGCAGGAAGGCCTGGGCCCAGGGCATCCGGTCGGTGTCCTTGTCGGAGGGTTTCACGCAGCCGTCCGGGCGGCCGGTGCCCCGGTTCTGCCCGATCACGGGCAGCGCGGCGTCGCCGCCGGAGGGGGCGGGGCCGGGGCGGGCGGTGCCCGGCGCGGCGGGTGTGCCGGCGACGGGGACGCCCGCGACCGGGGCGCCGGGCAGCGGGGCGCCGGGGGCCGGGGCTCCGGGGGCCGGGGCGCCGGGGGCGGCGCCGGCCGGGGTGGCCGGCGCCAGCAGGACGGCGCAGCACAGTGCGGCGGCGGCCGTCGCCGGGAGGGGCCCGGCGCGGCGCGGACGGGGGCGACCGCCCGTCACGCGCCGCTCCGCTGGAGCAGTGCGGGGATGTCCTGCGGGAGCAGCAGGCTCAGCTCCGACACGTCGCCGATGTCGAGCCGGGCGAGGCGGCCGGCCTGGCGGGTGATCATCGCTTCGAGGGTCTGGCGGGCGAAGCGGCCGTTGCCGAAGGTGCGGTCGCGCGGGACGGCTTCGCACAGCTGTGCCAGGGCGGTGAGGGTCTCGGGGGCGCAGACGTAGCCGGCCTGTTCGGCCTGCAGCCGCACGATGGTGACGAGTTCGTCGGCGCTGTAGTGGTCGAAGGCGATCTGCTGGGAGAAGCGGGAGGCGAGGCCGGGGTTGGAGGCGAGGAAGCCCTGCATCTCCTCCTGGTAGCCGGCGACGATCACCACGACCTCGTCGCGGTGGTCCTCCATGAGCTTCATCAGGGTGTCGACGGCCTCCTGGCCGAAGTCGCCGCCGGAGCCGCCGCCGCGCGGGGTGAGGGTGTAGGCCTCGTCGATGAACAGGACGCCGCCGCGGGCGCGTTCGAAGGCGTCGCGGGTGAGCTGGGCGGTGTGGCCGATGTAGCGCCCGACGAGGTCGGCGCGGGCGGTCTCGACGAGGCGGCCGCCGGGCAGGACGCCGAGTTCGGCGAGGAGTTCGCCGTAGAGCCGGGCGACGGTGGTCTTGCCGGTGCCGGGCGGGCCGGCGAAGACCAGGTGGTGGCTGATCTTCGCGGTGGGCAGTCCGGCCTGTTCGCGGCGGCGGACCTGGGTGATCAGGTTGACCAGGTTCTCGACCTGTTCCTTGGCGGCGGTGAGGCCGACCATCGAGCGCAGCTGTTCCAGCAGTGCGGTGCTCCCGCCGCCGTCGGCGCCCGCCGCGCCGGTGTCGGCGCGGGCCGCGGCGGCGGCCTCGGCGCCGAGGTCCTCGGGCAGCAGCAGCGGCAGGTCGGCGTCGGTGACCTCGGCGAGTCCGGCGAGCCGGGAGGCCTGCCGGTCGACCATCTCCTCGAAGACCTTGCGGGCGGCGCGGCCGTTGCCGAAGTCGGCGCCCTTGGGCATGCGGGTGAAGTGCGTGCCGAGCGCGTCGACGGCGGCGGCGTCGAGTTCGTAGCCGTGGGCGGCGGCGGCCCGTTCGACGATGGTGACCAGTTCCTCGGGCGCGTAGTTGCGGAACTCGACGGTGCGGCTGAAGCGGGAGGCCAGGCCGGGGTTGGAGGCGAGGAAGTCGCGCATCTCGTCCGAGTACCCGGCGACGATCACCACCACGTCGTCGCGGTGGTCCTCCATCAGCTTGACCAGGGTGTCGATGGCCTCGCGGCCGAAGTCCGGTCCGGTGCCGCCGGATCCGGCGGACAGCGCGTACGCCTCGTCGACGAACAGGACGCCGCCGAGCGCGGACTGGAAGACCTCGGTGGTCTTGATCGCGGTGCCGCCGACGATCGAGGCGACCAGGTCGGCGCGGGCGACCTCGACGAGGTGGCCGTCGCGCAGCACCCCGAGTTCGGCGAGGATGGCGCCGTAGAGGCGGGCGACGGTGGTCTTCCCGGTGCCGGGGGGCCCGGCGAAGATCAGGTGGCGGCCCATCGGCAGGGCGGGCATCCCGGCCTGTTCGCGGCGCCGGGCCAGCTTGTTGAGGTTGACCAGGGTGGCGACCTGTTCCTTGACGCCCTCCAGGCCGACCAGGGCCTGCAGGGCGGCCTGCGGTCCCTCCGGCTCGGGCGGCGGCGGGGCGGCGGCCGGGTCCGGTGCCGGGTCGGCGGTGTCGTCGTGGCCGGCCGGGCCGTGGCCGGTGTCACCGGGGGCGCCGGGGGCGCCGGCCGGGCGGGCGGCGGCGGGGCCGTCCTCGGCTCCGGCTCCGGCGCCGGCGGTGCCGTGGCTGTCGGCGCGGCCGTTGTCGCGGCTGGTGAGGTCCTGCACGGCGAGCCGGCCGCCGGCCCTGGTCTGGCGCAGCCCCGAGCCGCGGTTGCCGGCGACGGTGCAGCCGGTGATCCGCACGGGTTCCTCGGAGTCCACGCGCAGGCCGTCGCCGGCGTTGTCGGTGACTTCGCAGCCGGTCAGCGCGGCCCGGCTGCCCGGGCCCAGCAGCACGCCGTGGCGGCGGTTGCCGTGCACCCGGCCGCGGGCCATGGTGAGTTCGCCGCCGTCCTCGACCAGGACGCCCTCGCCGGTCCATTCGGCGATGTCGCAGTCGCGCAGGGAGGCGACGCCGCCGGGGCCGACCTCGACGCCGGTGACCGCGGTGGCCTTGCCGGGGCCGGCGGCGGGCGGGCCGCCGCGCAGGGTGGTGCCGCCGACCTGGGTGTTGCCGCCGTCGGCGACGTGCAGCGCGGCCTGTCCGGTGGCGGACAGCACGCAGGACTCCAGCCGTCCGCGGCCTTCCCGCAGGACCTCGACGCCGTGGCCGTGCACCTCGGCGACGTCCAGGCGGCGCAGCAGCGGGTTGGCGCCGTCGCGGACGCTGACGCCCGGTCCGGCGGCGCCGCGCACCTCCAGGCGGTCGAACTCGGCGGCGCTCTCGCCGGTGAGTTCGACGCCCGCGCCGGCGCTGTCGGCGACGGCGGTGCGGGTCAGGGCGGGGCTGGAGGATTCGTCGACCAGGATGCCGGTGGTCTCGGCGGCGGAGACCTCGCACTCCTCGAAGCGGCCGCGGGAGCGGCCGGTGACGTGGATGCCGTGGCCGCGGGTGCGCACGGTGCGGCAGCGGCGTACCAGCGGGTCGGTGCCGCCGGCCAGGACCAGGCCGTGGCCGCGGGTCGCGCTGACGGTGCAGTCCTCCAGGAGGACCTGGGCGGCGGAGGAGACGTAGACGCCGATGGAGGCGTCGCGGACGGTGGTGCGCAGGACGCGGGTGGTGCTGTTCTCCTCCAGGGCGATGCCGGGTTTGTCGGTGGCGGAGATCTCGCAGTCCTCGATGGAGCCGCGGCCCTCGCCGTTGGCGCAGACGCCGTTGCCGCGGGCGTCGCGCATGACGCAGCCGCGGACGACGGGGTTGGCGCGTTCGCCGATGACGACGGCGGAGCTGCCGAGGTGTTCGATGACGCAGTCCTCGATGACGCTGGTGCCGGTGGAGGTCTCGACGATGCCGGCGCCGGCGGGGTTGACGACGCGGCAGCCGCGCATGGCGAGCGAGCCCTGCTGGCGGGTGAGGACGGCGGTCCAGGAGTTGCCGGCGACCTCGCAGTCCTGGAGCGCGGCCTGGCCGCGGGGGACGTCGACGGTGGGCAGTTCCTCGTCCTGGCCCTGGAGGACGAGGCCGGTGAGCTGGACGGCCTCGGCGACGACCTGGACGACGGCGCCGCGCCGCGGGGAGACGCGGACGCTGCCGCGGGCCTCCTCCGCGGTGATGGTGACCATCTTGGTGATCACCAGGTTCTCCTCGTAGCGGCCGGGGCGGACGCTGATGACCGCTCCGCTGCGGGCCGCCTCCAGGGCGGCGCCGATCGTGCGGTAGCCGCCGTCGCTCGGCTCCGCACAGACCGTCAGCACGTGGCGGGTCATGGGGCGTTCTCCTCCGTCGTTCGTGGGGCTGTGGTGCTGTGGTGCTGTGGTGCTGTGGTGCTGTGGTGCGGGTCGCCGGGGCGGGGCGGGCCGGGGCCCGCCGGGGCGGGGCGGGACGGGCCGGGTCAGCCGGTGCAGTTGGCCCTGACGGCGGAGGCGGCGTGGTGGGCGTAGGTCACGGTGCCGCCCTTCCAGTCCTCGCCGCGGCTGTGCAGCACCACGGCGATCCTGCCGCCGCTGAGCGGGAAGGTGCCCGCGGAGACCCACTGGCCCCTGCTGGCGACCTGGTTCACCTGGAAGGTCCGGTTCTGCACGGTGTAGTAGGTCGGGGCGCCGCCGACCGCCTTGAGGTCGCCGTTGGGCACGTAGACCGACAGGTTGCAGGTGCCGGTGGTGAGCGAGCCGGTGTTGAAGGTCCACACCACCGTGTTGCTCTTGTCGTCGTTCGCGTCGCCGGACATCGGCACCGAGGTGAAGCCGCCGCTGCAGCCGTCGCCGGTGTAGCCGCCGGAGTTCTTCCGCCAGCCCTCCTGGCCCTTGTCGTACCAGCCGTTGAGCTGCATGGAGGTGGAGCCGCCGCAGCCGGGGCCCGCCACGGCGTTGTAGGTGGGCGGGGGCGGCGGGGCCGGCTGGGTGGTCTTGGCCGGGGGCTGGGCGGCCGGGGGCTGCTGGGCGGCGGGCGGCTGCTGGGGCTGGGTCTTCGGCGCGCCGGCGCCCTGGCCGGTGCCCGGCGCGGCGCCCTGGCCGCCGCCCTGGGCCGGTGCGGGCGCGCCCGCCTGGGCGGGGGCGCCGCCGGTGGCGGGGCGGCCGGCCGACGGTGCGCCCTGGCCCGGGTCGGGGGCCGGGGCGGCGAAGGGCAGGGCGGCCGCGGCGGCTCCGGCGGCGGCGGGCACGACGCCCTCCCCGGGCGGCGGTCCGCCGGCCGGCTGGGCGGGCTGCCCGTCCTGGCCCGGCTGCAGGGGCTGGTCGCCGGGCGGGTTGCCGGGCGTGTCGGCGCCCGGCACGTAGCCGTCGCCGCCGTCCGGCTGGGAGTACCCGCCGGGCGGCGGGCCGTCGGCGCCCGGCGTGCCGGGGCCGTTCCCGCCGAACCCGGAGACGCCCAGCGGCACACCGACCAGCACCAGGCCGGCGATCACCGCGGCGGCCACCATCGGCTTGGGGATGCGGCGCTGGCCGCCCTCCTCCTCGGCCGCCCCCGCCGGTGCGGGCTCGGCGCTCACCCCGGCGCGGGAGCGCCCCGCCACCGCGGCCCGGGCGGCCGTGGTCCCGATCGTGGGCACCGGCCCGGCGGCGCCCACCGCCGCGGGCACCGGCCCGGCGGCGCCCACCGCCGCGGGCGCCTGCTCCTCGGCGCGGGGCGCGCCCTCCGCCGGCTTCCCGGACTCCTCGGCCGGCTCGGGCACGGCCCAGGCCACGGCGGGCAGTTGGATACCCCCGCCCGACGGCTGACTCTCCCGGCCGCTGCGCACCTTGCCCACCCAGGCCTCCTGGCCCTCGACGACGACACCCGACAGGGGCGGCCCGCACCGGCCTCACCGGTCGCGGCGCAGTGGCCCCTCTCCTGACCGACGGCCGGGGCGGCCCGGCGGGTTCAGCGGGTGGCGCGCGGCGACTGCGGGGCGCGACGGGGTGGAGTGGTCACCCGGGTGCGGTGGTCACCGGTCCGGTGGTCCGGCGGCGGTGGGGATGCCAAGGACGGAGGCGGCCGCGTGCTCGGCGTCGGGCCGCGGCGGGTCCGCCGGCGGGGTCTCCGTGGCGGGGGCTTCGGCGGCGCGAGCGGGCGCGTCCGGGGTGGGCGCGTCCGGGGCGGGCGCGGGGTCGGTGGCCGGGGTGAGCGCGCGCAGGGCGTCGGGGTCGACGGTCAGCATGGCGTCGGCGGTCGGGTTGAGCAGGATGCCGTGGCCCTCGGGGAGGCGGTCCAGCAGGGCGCGGGCGTCGAGGAGGAGGTGGCCCAGGCGGCCCGCCGCCGCCCAGTGGTCGCCCGCGGTGAAGGCCAGGACGACGGGCGCGCCGGCCGGGTCGACGGCGGTCAGCGGGTGTCCGCCGGGGGTGACGGGGACGGCGAGGCGGGCGGTGGCGAGGCGGGCGAGCACGTCCTCGCCGGGGCCGTAGCCGGTGGCGGCGAGCTGGACGGCGGCGTCGACGGCGTCGGTCGGCTCGGCCCAGCCGAGGGCCCGCGGGGAGGGCCGGTAGTCGGGGTTGGGGCGGAACTCCTCGGTGGCGCCGTTCCCGTCGGAGCGCCAGTGGCCGACCACCGCCCAGTCCGGCGGCGCCTGCCCGTCCGTCCAGACGGGGTCGACCACGCCGATCCAGTGGTCGGGCGCCAGCCGGGCCGTCTCGCGGACGTGCTCGGGCACGGGGACGTCCACCGCGGCGGCGGGCCCGGCGGTGTCCGCCGCGGTGGTGTCCACTACGGCGGTGTCCGCTGCGGCGGCGGGCCCGGCGGTGTCGGCTGTCATGGTCGTTTCCCCCACGGTGTGGTGCCGGTGCGATGCGGTGGTCGGTGGGCCGGGGTGCCCGTCTCCCCTTGGGTCCACGGCGGACCGCACCGGCGGCGTTCACTCACGGCTGGGTGACGGCCGGCGCGACGACCGGGCGCCCGGTGCGGCGCTGCCGTCCGGCACCACTTCCTCCGCCACGACCGGTCGGCGGGTGCGGGCGGGGGTCAGGGCGGCCAGGACCTCGTCGGCGAGCGGTCGGGGGGTGGCGGTGTCGACGATGTCCGGGATGCCGTCCGCCGGGGTGATCTCGTCACCGCCGTGGGCGGGGACGGGGGCCGGGGCCGGGGCCGGCGCGGGGGCGGGGGCCGGGGCCGGGGCCGGCGCGGGGGCCGGGGCCGGGGCCGGGGCGGGGTCCAGGAGGGCGTTCAGGCGTTCGCGTTCCGCGGCGGGGTCGACCGGGCGCAGCTCCACCCGGAAGGTGTGGCCGTTGTCCCGGGCGAAGCCCTCCAGCCGCCGGCGGATCTCCTCGGCCCGTTCCAGCGTGGGCGTCCCGCCGGCGGTGCCCTCCGTGCCCGCGGGCTCGTGGCTGATGACGACGCGTTCCAGGTCGGCCCAGCTCAGCGGGCCGTGGATCTGCGTCTCGAAGTAGCTGTTGGTGTGGACGGCCCGCTCCTGGATCTCCCGGCGCAGCGCCGGGTCGTGCGCGAAGGCGGTCGCCTCGCCGAAGACCCGTCGCACGTGCTGGGCGTCGCCCCACAGGAGCAGCGGCAGCGGGTGGGAGTCGGAGGTGACCGAGCGGGCTCCCATCGGGCCCAGGGTCCAGGAGTCGTTCGGGGTGTGGCTGACGCGGCCGCGGATGTCGTCGGACCAGTGCAGCGCGAACGCGCCGTAGCGCTGCGCCACGCCGAACTGCTGGTACTCGGAGACCAGGGCCCCGTACTTCGGCAGCAGGTCGACGTCCTCCGGCAGGGGCGCGAAGGTGCTCTCGTCGGTGCCGGTGTCCTGGAACAGCGCGCGGCTGTCGCGGGTGCGCCGCAGGACGGGCGCGTAGCCGAAGTGTTCCTCCACCCCGCCGCGGCGCGAGGGCTGGACGGCCGCCTGGGAGGCGTTGGTCTCCCAGACGTTGCGGAAGCGCCCGTCGCCGTCCGCCAGCAGCACCTCCAGGAGGGTGGTGGGCGGCGTCTGCGCGCCGGCGCCGTCGGGGGATTCTCCGGGGGTGCCGAAGCTGGTCTGGCGGTTGGCGTTGAGCGCCTGGTCGAGGTGGAAGTTGGTGGCGACCGTCATCGTCGTGCGCAGGTGGTTCTCGACGGCGGTGATCAGCCGGTCGATCGCCTCGGGGGTGCGGGGGTAGTCCGCCGCCCAGGACCAGCCGCCGGTGGCGGTGGTGAGCTTGTCCGTGAGCAGGTCGCGGTGGCGCTGGGCGAAGAGTTCGGCCTTGCGTTCGATCATGACCAGGGCGGCGGCCTGGACCGGGTGCAGGGCCGCCCAGTCCGTGCGGGCGGCGAGCCGCTCCAGGAACGCGTTCTCCTGGGCCGTCCACGGCTTGTGCTCGGGGGCGGTCACCTGCGGGTCCTGCAGGTGGGCCACCATCTCCAGGTCCCGCTGGCCGGGGATCATCCGCTGCTTGAACGTGCCGTCCAGGGCGCGCAGGTCGATCTCGTGCTCCAGGTCCCGGACCTGGGAGCGCAGCATGTCCAGGCGCGCCCGGTAGTGGTCGGCCTGCCAGCGCTCGCCCGGCGCGCCGGAGAGCCGGTCCTGCTTCGCCAGGATCTGGGCGATCTTGGCGTTGCGGGCGTCGCGGGCCGCGGCGAGGTCGCCGCCCTCGCTGCCGAGGTAGCGGGTGAAACCGGCCCGGAGGCCTTCCTGCCGGCCGCGGATCTGCCGCTCCAGGACGCGCCGCTGCGGGTCGTCCGCCGGCAGGGCGTCCGCCTCGCGCCGCAGCCGGGCCATCGCCTTCCACGTGCTCTTGGCCGGGAACGGGTCGTCGGCCTTGGTGTCGGGGATGCGCAGCGGGTCGTCCAGCGGGTGGCCGACGAGGCCGACGGGCTGCTCGCTGTCCGGCTGCAGGGTGATCCGCTTCGAGTGGTGGTTCCCGTCGAGCAGGGTGGGGGCGATGCCCTCGTGGTCGGGTGCGTGGGGCGCGGCGGCCGTTGCGGCGGTGTCCTTGCCGGTGGGGTGGACGGTGACGAACTCGCCGCGGGAGCGGCCGGGTTCGTGGAGCAGGACGAGCCGGGTGCTGCCGTCGCCCTCCTTGGCGACGTAGGTCTTGCCGGTCGCCGCGTGGACGGTGCGCCCGGTGGCGTCGGCGATCTGCTGCAGGCCCGCGCGGTTCAGGCCCGCGTCACAGGCCTCCAGGACGATCGGCGACTCCTCCGGCCGCGCGGACAGGCTCGGCCTGCGGCGCAGCACGGTGCCGAACTGGCCGTAGGAGACGGACTTGTGGCCTTCCCGGCCGCCGGGGGTGCGGACGGCGACCTTCAGCTGTTCCGGGGAGCCGTGCAGGTTCGCGAAGTACGGCGTGGACTTCGCGTCCCAGGGGACCCGGACGTCGGCGTCGGCGCCGTCGCGCTCGCCCGGCTTGTTCTCGCCGCGCCGGTAGGCCTCCCAGTCGAACCCGCCGTCCGGGCGGACGGCCTTCTTCGGGACGAAGTCCGGGTTGGTGACCTGGTGTTCGGCGCTCGTCCGCTCCGAGGGGAAGTTCAGATGCGTCTCGCCGCGCAGCGTGAAGTCCGCCGTGGTGTGGAAGGAGCGTCCGACGTTGCCGCCGTTCGCCCCGACGATGGCATGGGTCACCAGGTCACCGTCGGCGGAGGGCCGGTGCCCGTCGGTCCCGTGGACGGTGTCGTGGATGGTGGCGTTCGTCAGCGTCAGGCCGAGGTTGCCGACACCGCCGTCGTCACCGTCGTGGTCGTGCTGCTCCCAGTGCTGCTCGTGCTGCTCCTCGTGGGCGAAGCGGTGGGCCGGCTGGTAGCCGGGGTTGGGGACGAAGGTCACCGGGTGCTCGTACCAGTGGACGCCCGGGTCCTGCGGGTCGTGCAGCAGCGCGGTGTCGTGGACGATCTCGACGCCGACGACGAACTCGGGCCGGATGCCGCCCGGGAACGCCACCTCCTGCTCGATGTCCGCGAGTTGGCGGTGCGGAAGGGTCGCCCGCACGTCGATCCCGCCCGGCGCGTCGATCAGGTAGCGGTAGGCCGTGCCCCAGCCCGGACTCTGGTGGATCGCCGAGCGGGTGGTGCTGACGAACACCGACGCCGGATTGTCGACGAGGTAGGTCTCCAGCGGCACGTACGTGTCCTGGCCCCGGGGCGCGAACCCCTGCGCGAACACCTCCAGGTAGTCCCGGGCGCCGTTCTCCCACCGGTACAGCAGGCTGGTGTCCCCGCGCCAGAGCACCGGGTTCTCGTCGAGGTCGGCGAAGATCAGGTCGCGGTCGAACCCGGTGGCCGAGGCGTCCCAGCCGGGGAACCCGTCGAGCTCCCAGGGGGCGGCCAGCAGGTGGGGCTCCCCCGGGCCGGGCACGAACTCCTGTCCCGCCAGGCCCACCGGGTAGTCGACCTCGACGTTGCGGTGCGCGAACGCATCGAGGGTGGGTCCGTTCAGCAGGAAACCCTGGGGCAGTTCAGGCTGTTCGTCGTACCAGGTCCCGGCCGGGTCGTCGCCGGGGTGGACCGCGCCGCCCGTGTCGGAGGCGGCGTCCGAGCCGGCGTCGGAATCGGAGTCGGAGTCGCTCCAGTGGTCGTAGGCGCCGCTGTCGATGATGCTCGGGACGTCCTCGTGCGGCGACTGCTGCGGCTGGGGCTGCCGGGGCTGCTGCGGGGTGGGGGCGAGGGCGTCGGCCAGGCGGTTGAGCACCGGGGGCGCGTCGGAGCGGCGCAGTTCCACCGTGAAGGCGTGGCCGTTCTTCGTCGCGAACGCGCGGAGCCTGCCGGCGATCTCCTCGGCCCGCTCCCGGGTGGGCAGGTGCGCGTCGCGCCGGGAGGGGGGCGTGCCGCCGTCCTCCCGGTGGCTGATGACGACGTGCCGCAGGTCGCCCCAGGACAGCGGGCCGTGGATCTGCGTCTCGAAGTAGCTGTTGGTGTCCATGCCCTGGGTGAGCATCCGCTCGCCGAAGGTCGGGTCGTACCGGAAGCCGGTCGCCTCGCCGAAGACCCGTTCGACCATGTCCCGTTCGCCCCACAGCAGCAGCGGCAGCAGGTGGGAGTCGGAGGTGACCGACAGGGCGCCCTTCTCCCGTGCCGTCCAGGAGTCGTTGGGGGTGTGGGTGACGCGGCCGCGGATGTCGTCGGACCAGTGCAGCGCGAACGCGCCGTAGCGCTGTGCCACGCCGAAGGGCTGCAGTTCGGAGACCAGCGCCCCGTACTTCGGCATCAGGCCGCGGTCGCCCTTCTTGGGGGCGAAGACGCTGTCCTCGGTGCCGGTGTCCTGGAAGAGGCCGCGGGTGTCGTGGCTGCGGCGCAGGGCGGGCCCGTAGCCCATGTGCTCCTCCACGCCGCCGCGGCGCGAGGGGACGACCGCGGCCTGGGAGGCGCCGGTCTCCCAGGCGTTGCGGAACAGTCCCTGCTTGTCGGCCATCAGCTTGTCGAGGAGGGTCTTCGGCTTGGGCGCCCAGGTGCCGAGCATCCCGCCGGCCTTGCCGAAGGCGGTCTGACGGTTGGCGTTGAGCGGCTGGTCGAAGTGGAAGTTGGTGGCGATGAACATGCCGGTGCGCATGTGCTGCTGGACCCGGTCGATCAGCTCGTCGACCGCCCCGGGGGTGTCGCGGGGGTAGTTCGCCGCCCACGCCCACTCGCCGGTGGCGGCGGTCAGCTTCTCCGTGAGCAGGGCACGGTCGCGCTGCTCGAAGGCCATCGCCTTGCGTTCGACCATGATCAGGGCGGCCGCCTGGACCGGGCCCAGGGACTTCCAGTCGACGGTGGCGCCGGTGAGGCGTTCCAGGAGCTCGGGCGCGTGTTCGCCCTCCGGCAGCGGGTGCTTCTGAGGGTCCTGCAAGTGCGCCACCAGGGCGAGGTCCCGCGGGCCGGGGATCATCCGCTGCTTGGACCGGGCGTCCAGGGCGTGGCGGTCGAGCTCGGCCTGGAGTTCGCGCACCTCCAGCTCCAGCGTGTCCAGGAGCCGCTGGTGGTGGGCCTCCTCCCGGGTGCCCGGGGGCGGGGTCTGCGTGCGCAGCTCGGTGATCCGGTCCTCGCGGGCCCGGGAGGCGGTGGCGAGGTCGCTGCCGTCGTGGTCGAGGAAGGTCGTGAAGTCCGACCGCAGCTTCGCCTGGGCCCGGTCGACCTGGCGCTGCAGCGGGGCGCGTTCGGGGCTGTCCGCGGGCAGGGCGTCGAGCCGTGCGCGCAGGTCGGACAGTTGCCCCCACCCGGCGGGGAAGGGGTCCTCGGCGTCCGGGCCGGGCATGCGCCTGGGGACGTCGAGCGGGTGGTCGGCCACGCGCATCGGCGCGCCGGTCGGCGGCGGGGTGGGTTCGTCGTCGTCGTGCCCCGCGGCGTCGTGCTGCGCGGCGTCGTGCTGCGTGACGTCGTGCTCCACGGGGGTGATCTCGTCGCCGTTGTCGAGGATGGTCGGGGCGGTCTCGTGGGCGGCGGTCTCGGGGACGGCGGTCTCGTGGGCGGGCGGCTCGGGGACGGAGGGGTGCGGGACGACGCGGTCCAGCACCGGCGGCTGCCCGTGCAGGCGCAGGTCGACGGTGAAGTCGTAGCCGCGGTCCTGCCGGTGGGCGAGGAGCCGGTCCCGCAGCTGCCGGGCGGCCTCCGCCGTGGGCAGCGGCCCGGTCGTCCGGTCGGCCGTCCGGCCTTCGGGCAGGTGCACGATGGTGACGCTGTGCAGGTCCTTCCAGTGCAGGTCGCCGTGGATCTGGGTCTCGAAGTACTCGTCGGTCTCCATGCCCTCGCGCAGCAGCCGGCGGCCGAACTCGACGTCGTGCCGGAACCCGGTGGCCTCACCGAACACCCGCCGCACCATGAAGTCGGTGCCGTAGGTGAGCAGCGGCAGCAGGTGGGAGTCGGGGGTCACCGAGCGGGCGCCCATCGCGCCCGCGGACCAGGAGTCCTTGGGGGTGTGGGTGGCGCGGGCGCGGACGTCGTCCTTCCAGCGCATGATCGCGCTGCCGTAGCGCACCGCGACGCCGCGCGGCTGGAGTTCGGAGACCAGGGCCGCGTACTTCGGCAGCCGGGCGGCCTCCTTCTCGTCCGGGTGGAACGCGCTCTTGTCGGTCCCGGTGTCCTGGAAGTGGTTCCTGGTGGCGGGGTCGCGGCGCAGCGTGGCGGCGTAGCCGAAGTGCTCCTCCACGCCGCCGCGGCGGGAGTCGTCCACGGCGGCCTGGGAGGCGCGGGTCTGCCAGACGTTCTTGAAGGTCTGCGAGGGGTCCTCGATCATCAGGTCGAGGACGGTCTTGGGGGCCGGTTCCGGCTCGGGCCGGGAGGAGCGGGCGGTCCGGGTGCCCCCGGACGTGCCCAGGGTGGTCCTGCGGTTGTCGTTGAGGGGCTTGTCGAGGAAGAAGTTGGTGGCGACGAACATGCCGGTGCGCATGTGGTCCTGGACGGTGGCGATCAGCCGGTCGAGGGCCTGCTCGCTGTCGCGGGGGTAGTTCTGCGCCCAGGACCAGCTGCCGGTGGCCTGGCGCAGCCGGTCCTTGAGCACGGCGTGCTCGCGGGCGGCGAACTCCAGGCCCTTGCGCTCGGCCAGCACGAGGGCGGCCGCCTGGTCCTCGCTCAGGCCCTTCCAGAAGCCGAAGGGCCGGCGGGCGTCGGTGGCCGTGAGGTGGTCGTACAGCGCGTGGTCCTGGGCGCCCCATTCCCGGGGGCGGTCGCCGGGCACGACGACGTCGCGGCGCAGGTGCTCGACCATCTCCAGGTCGCGGGCGCCGGGCACCATGTCCTGGCGGGCGGTCGGCGCCGACGGGTCGTGCGGGAGGGCCTCGTCGCGCGGGTTGCGGACCAGCGGCATGGGGGCGCCGGGGATCCGGTCGTCGTCCGCGTCGAGCAGGTGGGTGCCGTCTTCGTGTGTGACGGGGTGCGGGTCCGGGGTGTCGGTGGTGGCGGGGTGGACGTCCTTGTCCGTTGCGGCGGTGTCCTTGCCGGTGACGGCGGTGTCCTTGCCGGTGGGGTGGACGGTGACGAACTCGGACCGGGCCCGGCCGGGTTCGTGGAGCAGGACGAGCCGGGTGCTGCCGTCGCCCTCCTTGGCGACGTAGGTCTTGCCGGTCGCCGCGTGGACGGTGCGCCCGGTGGCGTCGGCGATCTGCTGCAGGCCCGCGCGGTTCAGGCCCGCGTCGCAGGCCTCCAGGACGATCGGCGACTCCTCCGGCCGCGCGGACAGGCTCGGCCTGCGGCGCAGCACGGTGCCGAACTGGCCGTAGGAGAGGGACTTGTGGCCTTCCCGGCCGCTGGGGGTGCGGACGGCGACCTTCAGCTGTTCCGGGGAGCCGTGCAGGTTCGCGAAGTACGGCGTGGACTTCGCGTCCCAGGGGACCCGGACGTCGGCGTCGGCGCCGTCGCGCTCGCCCGGCTTGTTCTCGCCGCGCCGGTAGGCCTCCCAGTCGAACCCGCCGTCCGGGCGGACGGCCTTCTTCGGGACGAAGTCCGGGTTGGTGACCTGGTGTTCGGCGCTCGTCCGCTCCGAGGGGAAGTTCAGATGCGTCTCGCCGCGCAGCGTGAAGTCCGCCGTGGTGTGGAAGGAACGTCCGACGTTGCCGCCGTTCGCCCCGACGATGGCGTGGGTCACCAGGTCACCGTCGGCGGAGGGCCGGTGCCCGTCGGTCCCGTTGTCGTGGACGGTGTCGTTGTCGTGGACGGTGTCGTGGATGGTGGCCGGCGGGTCGTCGTGGGCGGGCTGTTCGCCGCCGGGCGGGGTGTCGGCGGAGGGGTCGGCGAACTCCGTTTCGTGGAGGGACCATTCGCCCACCAGGTGTTCGTCGGGGAAGAGTCCTTCCGGTGCCACGTCCCTGCGCAGCTCCTGCTCGGTGAGCGGCGACAGGAAGCGGTAGCGGTGGTAGGTGTCGCTGTAGGTGAGGTCGGTGTGGGCGAGGTTCGGGTTCGCGCGTTCCTCGGGGGTGAGGCTCTCGGAGAACAGGCGGGAGCCGCTCATGATCTCGTGGAAGCTGTGGTCCTCCGACTCCAGCATCCAGCCGAGCAGGGCCAGCCTCAACTGCTCGAAGTCGACCGATTCGGAACCCAGTTCGGCGAGCTTGGCCTTCCCCGCGTCGGTCTTGACGAGTTCCTTGACGGCCTGGAGCATCCCGAAGGCCGTTCCGGAGGTTCCGCTGACGACCAGCCCGCCGTTGTCGTGGGCGGCCTGCTGGAAGTCGGAACCGAGGTTGTAGTGGAAGGACTTGGCGCCCGGCTGCCAGCCGAGCCGGCCGTCCTTCTCCACGGCGCTGTACCACTCGCCCCGGCCCAGCGGCGGGTTGACGTCGAAGGGGTTGCGGTCGGTTTCGAGGATGGTCTTGGCCTGGCGCTCCGCGGCCTTCTGTGCGGCCTCGACGACCCGCTTGCGCTCCCAGTCGGCGATCTGGCGGCTCCGGAGCTCGGTGTAGGCGTTCCGGATCCCCTCGATGACGGGTCCGTACGGTTCGTCGGTGCGGAACGATTCGAAGGGCGCCTGGTCCCGGCGCTCGGCGGGCGGCTTCAGCAGTTCGCCGTAGGCCTTCTTGATCTCCGCGGTCAGCGGGGTGACGACCTCCGCGCCGATGTCGTGGCGGTCCTGCCGTTCCTGCTTCAGCTGTTCCGGTCGCGGCAGTTGCCGCTGCCGCACGAGCTTGGCGAAGTGGTTGGAGGTGTAGCCGTTGTAGAGCAGGGCCATGCGTTCCCGGAGGTTTCCGCCGTCGACGACCTCCTGCAGCATGTGCCGGTCGGTGCCGACCATGCCGGTCGTGCCCGTGCTCCTGGAGCCGAACTGGGTCCTGTCCTTGTCGTTGGTGGTCATGGACCAGGCCAGGTCGACGACCTTCTTGACCTCGCGCTGGACGTCGGCGCGGTCGAGCAGGTGGGTGGCGAGCCGCCGCTCGTAGGCCTCGGCCTGCTCGCGGTAGCGGATGCGCCGGAGGTCTCCGGGCGCGGCGGGCGGGGCGGCCTCCAGGGCCTCGCTCTTCGGGACGGGATCCGGCTCGTGGGCGGGGGCGGCCGCGTCGTCGCCGTGCGGGAGTTGACGGGCCTTGTCCTGGTGCGCCTTGATCAGGTAGCCCTCGAACTCCGGGACGAAGTCCTCGGTCCGGTAGTGGTTCCAGACCGATGCGCCCTCCTTCACCTTCAGGCCGGCGACGCGCAGGCCGCTCTGCTTGTCCGCGGACTGTCCGCCGTCCCGGATGAGGCCTTCGTAGAAGTGGGGGTGGAACTTGAACTGCGTCCCGTCGGTGAGGAAGTCGTACTTCTTCAGCGTCTCCGGGACCTCCTTGGCCGTCCAGTCCTCGGTGATGTTCTTCACCTTCAGGCCGGTGGCCGCGCGGCCGAGGACGAACTCCATGACCACCGGCAGGCCGGAGAGGGTGTCGCTGTAGGTGGCCGCGTGGTCGAAGTCGTGGCCGGTGTAGAGCCCGGGCCCCAGCTGGGACCAGCCCTCCTTGTTCTTGACCGCGCCGATCTTGCCCTGGAGCAGGTATCCGCGCAGCGTCCACGCGTCGGTCACCCGGAAGACCGGCTGCCCGGGTTCCAGGGTGACGACGACGATGTCCGGCTGGACCCGCCCGGTCAGTTCCTTCGCCACCTTCGGGTCGACGGGACGCTCGGTCGCCACCGCCTGCGGCCCGCGTGTGTCGGGGCGCAGTTCCGCGTAGTGCGCGGCCGAGCCCGGCCCCCTGCCGGGGTCGCGGTAGACGTGCACCTCGCGGCCGGCCGCCTCGGTGTTGAACGCGGTGCGGCCGTTCCCCTCGTGGACCACGAGGTGGATGCCGAGGGCGTGGGCGATGACCGCCGGCGCCTCGTCGTAGAACGAGGTGTTCCACAGGGACCGGTTGCGCAGTCCCATGTCGAGCAGGTCGCTCATGCGCAGGTTCCCGAGGTCGCTCGCGGACAGCGTCGACGGCTGCTCGTCCCCCGGGCTGCGGTACACCTGCCAGGTCCGGTCGCGCTCGTGCGGCTCCAGCCGGTCCACGGGCCGCTGGCCGGTGGCGTCGGCGTTGCGGCGCAGCGCGGCGCCGGCGTCGCTGCGGAACCACCGCGACGCCAGCTCGCGCAGCCCGTGGACGGTGAGGTCGCCGTGCTCCCAGCTCTCCAGCCCGCGGGCGCCGGCGAGGACGGCGTGCAGCAGGCAGTCGCCGTCGCCCGGCACGCTGACGACGTGGTGGAGCCGGCCGCCGTCGAGCACGTTCACGCGTGACTCGTGCACCGGGGCCGGGGCGTTCGACGGCCTGTGGACGGTGCTCTCGGTGACGTGGGCGACCGCGTTGTGGGCGACCGCGTTCGGCGGTGCCGGGGCGACGGGCCCCTCGGCCTGCCGATGCTGCTCCGTCAGCGGGGTGGGTGCCTGGGCGGTGTCCGGGCGGGAGCTGTGCTGCTCGTGGGTCAGGTCGCGCAGGACCGGGCCCGAGTGCAGGACCTCCTCGATGCGCTGGAGGTGGCGGGGCAGCACCGTGAAGTCGTCCCGGTAGGCCGCGGTGCCCATCACCCCGTTCTCGCCGGCCCACCAGTCGCGGCGGCGCAGCGCGTAGGCGTCGCCCGGCCTGGTCACCGGTTCGACGTACTCGTCCGGCAGGCCGAGGAAGTGCAGCAGTTCGTGCAGCAGCACGCCGGGCGGGCTCTGGTCGGACCAGCGGGTCTGGTTGCTGCGCTCGCCGCCGGGGACCACGGTGACCGTCCGGTGCGCGCCGTGCTCGGTCTGCGCGCCTTCGATCCGCAGGTGCACCTGGTCGCCGCCGGGCAGGTGGAAGCGTTCGTTGAACCGCTCGCCGACCACGTCCCGGGCCCGGTCGAGCGTCCGGGCGGCCTCGTGCGGGGGCAGCGGGTGGCCGTCCGGCCCCTGCAGGTGCAGGCGCAGGGTGAACTCGGTGACCCAGTGGCCGGGCCGGACCTCGAAGCGCCGCGCGTCGTAGCCGATCACGGTCGCGGCGCCGTGCAGGCCGCCGAGCAGGGGCTGCCGGTTCTCGTAGTGGTCGCGCACGCCGGGGCCGGCGATGTCGCCCGGGCCGGCCTGGCCGCGCACCAGGGGGTCGAAGCGCACCGTGTCCATCCGGGCGGGCGGCGCGAGGGTGCGGATGTCGGCCCAGGCGGAGGCGGGCAGCACCGCGCCCGGGGTGACGGGCGGCGCGGCCGGGGGCACGACGGCGGGGGCCCCGGCGGCGGGCGCCACCGGTGCCTGGGCGTTCCGGTGCACGGCCGTCGCCGCCCCGGTGTTCTCCCCGGCCGGGTGTTCGGGCTGGCCGAGGAGCTGTTCGACCGCACTGCGGAACTGGTCGTTGGCGTCGGCGCCCAGGGCGTCGCGCCACACGTCCAGGTACTGGTGCACCTCGCCGTTCTGGTCGTCCAGGCCGTGCAGGAACGTGCTCAGCTCGGTGGTGTTCCCGGTGGCGAGTGCCGTCGAGGCCTCGCCGATCCGGTGCCCGCCCTGGGACTGGGTGCCGTTCGGTGCCAGCGTCCAGGGGCGGGTCTCGCCGCCGGGGCGGGCCGAGATGCCGGGGGTGGCGAGGGTGAGGATCTCCTGCCACGTGTTGGCGCCCTCGGTGACGACCAGGGTCGAGCGCTGCTCGAACAGTTCCATCACCGCCGGCTGGACGCGTCCCAGCCGCAGGCGGTGGACGCCCCCGTCGCCGGCCTGGGCGGCGGCGACGTCCCGGAGGCCGGTCAGCAGGTCGGCGTGGTTCTGGACCTCGTTCGGCTCGGCGCCGAGCAGGATCACGACCGCCGGACGGGACGGGTCGGGCAGCGCCCGCAGGGCGGCCTCCATCCGGGTGGCCATGTCGCGGTGGCGGACCGTGCCGTCGCCGATCTGCCCGTAGTAGGCGGTGACCAGCCGGATCTCGCCGTCCTGGGCGCGGCGCAGGAGGTCGGCGACCAGGTCCGGCACCGGGTCGTCGGGACCGGTGGCCTCGGGCCAGTGGTCGCGGACGTGGCCCGCAAGGTCCGCCGGCACGGGCTGCGGGCGGAAGGGGTAGGTGACGGTGGCGCCCTGGTCGTGCCACAGCTCCGCCAGGACGTCGACCCCGCGGCGGATCTGCCGGGGGTGGCTGTCCCAGAGGAAGGGCTGCAGGACCAGGGCGTCCGGGTCCTGTTCCCCGGTCATCTCCCGCAGGGAGGGCGCCAGGTTCTCCCCGAAGTAGGCGGACGCGTCCTCGCCGTGCGGGGCGTCCAGGGCGGCGAAGACGGTCAGCGTCCGGCCCTGCCCGGAGGACTGGGCGCCGGCCCTCAGGAGGTCGGAGGTCAGGTGCCGGGCGGGGTTGATCGTCCGGTCCCGGTTGTCCTCCTTCGTGACGGAGGCCCGGAAGTCCGTCTGGATCTGCGGAGAACTGCCCGGATTGCCCAGGTAGCGGCCGCGCACGTTCGCGTTCGCCCCGGCGGAGACCAGCCAGGACTCCTCGGGCCTCGCCCCGCTCCAGGCGAAGTACTTCCAGTACGTCTCCAGATCGGCGACGAGCCGCCGCTCGCTCACCCGGTACGCGACGTCCAGCGGCGCGCCCGCGGGGTGGGCGGTCACCCGCATCCCCCGGTGGACGCCCGTCCACGGACCGTGGAACAGCCCGTAGGAGTGCCGGGGGTGCCCGACGTCGGCGGCACGGCCGAGCCGTTCGGCGTAGAACGGGGCCTTGCCGCTCGCGAACGTCAGGTGGACCTCGCCCCGGTAGCCCATCGTGGCCAGGCCCTCCAGCACCCTCAGGAAGGCGACCTGGTGGCCGCTGCCGGGCGAGCCCGGGTCGACCAGGCTGATCCGCGGGTAGCGCTGGTGCAGCTGCTGCCCGAGGGCGGCGTCGGCCGGGGACACGGTCGGCGGCTCGCCGGTGTGCGGCGGCATTGCGGCGAGGTGCTGCTCGTCCTCGACGCGGTGCTGCTCCCGGATCTCCTGGGCCGGCCCGTGGGAGACCACCGGCACGAGCGGCATGGCGAGGGGCTGTCCCGCACCACCCGGCACGGGCGGCAGCGGCGGACCGCCCACCGGCGGAGGCGGCGGGCCACCACCCGGCGGCGGCGGGGGCACCGGCGGGCCACCACCCGGAGGCGGCGGGGGCACCGGCGGGCCACCACCCGGCGGCGGCGGGGGCACCGGCGCACCGGTCCCGCGGCCCGGCGGCGGGGGCGGCGGCGGGGGCGGCGGGGCCTGCGCGGGCGTGTGCTGCGCCACCGGGTAGACGGTTTCGTCGGCGGCCCGGCGGTCCTTCCCGGCCACCTCCCGGCGTTCCTGCTCCTGCGTCTCCCGGCGGGGCCCGGCGTCCTCGTGGTCCCGGCCGGTCGTCCGGACCGTGCGGCCCGCCTGGTCCCGCAGCGGTCCGACCGGCCCGGACCGGTCGCCCTCGGGTGCGGGGGTGTCCGGGTGGAGGTCGCCCCGCTCGACGGGTTCGTGGTCCTTCGGGCGGCCTCCGCCCGGCTTCCTGTCCGAGGACGGCTCCGGGACGGTGTCCCGGGGGCGGACGGGCGGGCCGGACGGGGTGCGGGGTCCGGGCACGGGGGTCGGCTCGGGCTTGCGCTCCGTCTCGGTCTCCGCCTCGGGCTTGTGCTCGGGGGTCGGCTCGGGCTTGTGCTCGGGCGTGTGCTCCGTCTCGTGCTCGGGCCGGTTCTCGGGCCGGTTCTCGGCGTGCGGGCGGCCGAAGACGTTCTCGTTGGCCGCCTCGTGGCCGCGCCAGCGGTCGCCGTCCAGGTCCTCGGGCCCCCAGTGCTCCTTGTAGGCGTCGAAGAACTCGCCGCCGTAGCGGGTCTTGAGCTCCTGGACCTCCTCCGGCGACACCCGGCGGCCCTCGGCGAGGCGGTCGTAGCCGGCGGCGGCGTGTTCGCGGGCGGGCAGCACGGCGCGCTCGAAGGCGACGTGCTCCTCCAGGCCCTGCGTCAGCCGCTCGCGCTCGCGCCGCCACTGCTCCAACTGCCCGCGCAGGTCGGCCTTGTGGTCGGCGTCCGGGTCGCGCAGCAGGGAGCGGAAGTGCTCGTCGAACGCGGCGCGGACCCGCTCGGTGTAGCCCTCGCGCACGCGCCGGGCCGCGGCGGAGGCCGGCGGTTCCGAGCGGTCGGTGCGGGCGCCGCGCACCGGCCGTCCCAGGGCCGTCTCGACGGAGGCCGCCGGGTCGGTGCGGTGGTCGGCGGCGTCGGGGCCGCCCAGGTCGTGCGGGACCTCGGCGCGGGCGGTGTCCTCGGCCGCGCGCACCGCCTCCTCGCGGGCGCCGTGCAGGGCCAGCAGGCGGTTGGCCTCGGCCTGCGAGGTCAGCCGGTCCAGTTCGGCCTTGAGCCGGTCCGGGTCGCGCTCGGCGGCGGTGTGCTCGGCGACGAGGCGGTCGGCGCGGCGGGCGAGGTCGGCGCGGGCGGCGGCCACCGCGCGCGGGGACGGGCCGTCGGCCAGGCCGAGTTCGCGCAGCGTCTCGGGGCCGAACTGGTCGGGGGCGCTGGTCTTCCACGCCGCGGCCGCGTCGTCCACCGCGTCGACGGAGCGCTTGAGGACGGTCTCGCGGACCGCCTGGACGGTGAACTCGTGGGACAGCCCGCTCCGGTGGCTCTCGAAGCCGGCCCGGAAGTCGGCTTCGAGCTGCTCCTTCCCCTGGACGGCGGGGTCGAGGGCGGCGAGGTCCTCGCCGTTCTCGTCCTGGATCCCCAGGAACGCGTCCTCGTCGCGGCGGCCGCCGTGCGGTTCGGTACCGCCGGGGTGCTGGGCACCCGGCTCGGTCCCGTCGACGTGCTGGGCCGTCCGCTCCTGGTAGCGGCCGTGGAACTCGGCGATCCGCTCCCGCATGGCCTCGGCGATCTGGTCGCGGGCCTCCTCCGAGACCCGGGCGTCCTTCGGCACGCCCGCGGCGTCCAGCAGGGCGCGGTCCGTCTCGGTGAGGTCGTCCCGCTTCCAGTCGGCGTGGGCGTCGTCCACCGCCCGTTCGATCCGTTCGGTCTGCGTGGCGCGTGCCTGCCGGACGTCCAGGTCCCCGGCGGCGCGGAGCAGCCGGCGTTCCAGGGCGCGGGTGGCGAGGGCGTTGCGTTCGGGGGTGACGTCGGCTCGGGTGGCGTACAGCTGGGCGATGTCGCGTTCGGCGTCGGAGCGGAAGCGTTCGGTGGCCTCGCGGCGGATCTCCGCGTGCAGGTGGTCGCCGCCGGTGGCGGCGGGGTCGAGGCCGCGTTCGGTCAGCAGGTGCTCGAAGCGGCCGACGGCGACCTTGAGGGCGAGTTCGCGGGCGCCGGCCAGTTCCAGGCGGCCGGCGGCGTCGTCGAGGATCTCCCGGCGCTCGTGCGGGCGGGCCTCGATGTCGGTCTGCAGGTCGGCGGCGGTGCGGCGCCACGCCTCGGTGCCGGGGCCGGTGAGGGTGCGCAGTTCCCGGGGCAGGTCGGCGTGGACGTCGATCAGGCGGTCCTCGATGTCGCCGTGCAGGGCTTCCTTGGCCTCGGCCTCGGCGAGCACGGCGTCGTGCCGCTCGGCGATCTCCTTCTGCTTGTCGTGCCAGGAGGTGCGCCGTTCGTCGCCGGCGGGTGCCTTGGCGTGCTCGGGGGCGTCGACGCGGTGGTAGGGGTGGCCGGAGGCCGTGTGGGAGGTGGCGGGGCCGTCGGGGGTGTGCGGGTCGGCGGGCCCGCCGGGCTCGGGGTCGCGCGGCGGGGTGGCGGGCGGCACGGGGCCCTGCGGGTCGGGGCGGTTCGCGTCCGGGCCGTTCGGGTCGGGGCTCTTCGGGTCCGGGGTCTTCGGGTCGGGGCCCGGACCGGCCGGGGTCTTCGGGGCCGGGCCGTTCGGGTCCGGGTGGCCGGGCGCAGCAGGCGCGGTGCCGTCGCCGGGGCCGCCGGCGCTGGTGCGCAGCGGCGGCGGCGCGGCGGCCGGGCTCCGGTGGGCGGTGTTCTCCTGCGGCTGCGGGCTGGTGTCGGTGCTGCCGGGGTGCCGGCCCGCTCCCCCGGGGCCGCCGCCGGTCGAGGTCGGGGGCTGGTGCAGGGGCGGTTCGTTGTGCTCGTCGACGACCGTGGTGCGGCGCGCCGGGTCGAACGTGGGCTTGGGCTGCGGCTGGGGCTGGGGTTTGACGGCGCCGTCGCGGCCGTTGGCGTCGGCGGAGGCCGTCGCGGTGGTGCCGCGTTCCCCGCCGTTCACCGGGTTCCCGGCGCCCTGGTTGCCGCTGCTCTGGTTGCCGCTGCCCTGGTTGCCGGCCTTGGGTGCGCCCGCGCCGGTGGTGCCGGACTCGGTGGTCCCGGGTCCGCCGCCCGTCTTGCGGGGCACGGGCGGGGTGACGGGGGCTTCCCGGTCGCCGGGCGTCGTGGTGGACTTCGGCGGGGTGGGGGCGGTCGTGCGCTCGTCGCCTCGGGACTGCGTCTCGACGGGCCGGGCGGGGGCCTTCGGGTCCCATCCGCCGTCGACCGAGGAGTTGAAGCTGGTCTTGCCCTTCGGGTCGGCGAGGACGCCGTCGCCGTTCTCCTCCCGGTGGTGGTTCCCGGATCCGAGGAGGGTGGAGCCGGACAGCGAGGCGCCCGACTTGATCGGGGCGCCGTCGCCGCCCGACAGGTGCGTCCCGGCGATCTGGTCGATGTGTCCGGGCCGGGGCACCGGGAAGGGCGCCGAGTGGCCGCCGATGTTGCTGATCACCGACAGGATGGTCAGCGGGTGGGTCAGGGGGTAGTTCGGGCCGGACTCGTCGGTGATCCGGGAGCTCTCCAGGCCGCGGACGAAGTCCGCGTAGCGCAGGGTCAGCGGCGAGGCGAGGCCCATGATCATGTGGCGCATCCCGCCCATCATGAAGCCGCCGACGAAGCTCATCCCGCTGGCTTGCCACTCGCCGTTGTAGATCGTGTTGTAGATGCCCTCGGTGAGGTACTGGTTGATGCCCGACTCCAGCTGGCTGCCCAGGACGTGGCCGAGGTGGAACATCTTGTTCATCCTGTTGACGCCGCCGGCGAGTTCGGGCACCTTCTCGACCAGCAGCTTGAGTTCGGGCGTGAGCGCGACCCGGGCGCCGTCCTTGGCGAGGTTCTCCAGGGTCTCCTTGAGCGTTTCCTTGCTGCTCTCCTTCATCACCGTCTTGAGCGAGTGCTCGGCGAACTGCCTGCCGATGTGCTCGCCCATCTCCCGGGCGAACGTCTTGCCCAGTTCGTCGCCGAGTTCCTTCTCGAAGAGCTCGCCGAGCTGTCGCACGAACTTCTCGCCGGTCGCGGCGCCCACCTTGCGTCCGGCCTTGAAGCCCTTGGTCAGGTACTGGGCGTTCTCCTTCAGGAGGTTGGAGATGCCCTTCGCGAACCGCTCGGCCGCCTCGTTGCCGAGCAGGTGGCCGAGGCCCTCGCCGCCGGCCTTGGCCCCTTCCTTGGCGCCCGCCTTGACGGCGCCGTCCCCGAGCTCCTTGATGCCCGACTTGAGGGCGCCGCCCGCCACGCTGCCGGCCAGTTCCTTGGCCGCCCCCTTGAGGGCTCCGGCCGCGGCGTCCTCCCCGAGTTCCTTGCCCGCTCCCTTGAGGGTCCCCCCGGCCAGCCCCTTGATGACGTCGTCGAGCGCGCTCTGCACGAACAGCTTGGCCAGACGGCCGCCGAGCAGCTTGCCCAGGCCCTCGCCGATCAGGCTGAGCGGCCCGCCGATCGCGCCGCTGAGCGCGCCGAAGATCGCCGCCTGCTTGGTGAGGTCCTTGTCCCACTCGTGCCGGTCGCCGTGCTCGAACTGGATGCCCTGGATGATCGCGTCCAGGATCAGGCCGCCGACGACGCCGCCGAAGGTGTGCATGGCGATCAGCAGCGCGAGCTTCTTCAGCAGCTGGAGGAGGAACTGCCGCGTCAGGATCTTCTGCCACTCCAGCTGCACCATGGAGAAGCCGCCGGTGAACACGGACCAGGCGATGGCGAAGGCGATCTCGATGATCAGCTGGACGAGCTGACCGATCGCCATCCACTTGGTGTACTCGACGGTGTTGGCGACCTTGCCGGCCAACTCGGCCAGCTGGGTGCAGAGTTCACCGGCCTTGCGGAGCGGGTCGTCGCTCGGGTCCTGGCTGGTGAACTGACTCCACTCCCGCCTGAAGGCCTTGGCGGCCTCGCCCTCGATCCGCTTGTCGCAGGTCTGCACCGCGTCGAGGATGTACTCGCTCAGCTTCGGCAGGTCCTGGGCCAGCGCGAGGTAGTCGTCCCGGACGTCCCGCAGCAGCCCCTCGTCGGACTCGGGCCAGGGCATGCCGCTGATGATGTGGAAGAACTGCGCCACGCCCGGGGAGACGTGGATGGACGAGTGGGACATGGCGCAGGGCCTCCGGGGCGGTGCTGGTGGTACGGGGGGTGCGGGGGCCGGCGGGAGCGGGCGAACGGACGGGCAGGCGCGCGGGACCGGCGCCGGGGCCGATCCCTAGCGGAGGCGGTTCACACCAGGCCGCGGCCGTGGTCGTCGGCGGCGTCGAAGAGGTCGGCCGTGCCCTGGCCGTGGGCGGACATCGCCTTCAGCTTGTTGCGGATCTGCGTGGTCAGCCCGGTGAGGTCGGCGGTGGGCTTGTCGATCTTCTCGTGGTACTGCTTGCCGATGTCGTCGCCGCCGCCGGCCTTGACGTTCTTCGTGTTGATGTCCTCCACCTCGGTGTTGATCTTCTCCACCAGGGCGGCCACGTCGTCGAAGTTGGCGAACGCCTGCTTGAGGCCCGACTCCTTGCGCAGCCTGTCAGCCATTGAACTCTTCCTGCTTGCGGGACTTGACGCTCTGGTCGGCGCCGGGGCGCATCGCGGTGAGCGGGGCGAGCAGCGCGTCCAGGTCCAGGGCTCCGCCGGTTCCGAACGGGTCCTCGTCGCCGCGTTCGCCGGTGAAGTTCATCCGCAGCGTCTCGCCGACGCCCTCGAAGCCGCGCATCTCGGCGGCGATCCGCTCGCCCATCCGGGCCTTGGCCTCGTTGAGGACGTCCTTCAGCACGGTGCTCAGCTCGGCGGGCGCCATGGACTGGTAGGCGGTGGTGTGGAAGCTCAGCGCGAGCAGCTCGCCCTGGGGGCCGACCTTCGCGGTGACCATCCGGTCCTTGCTCCTGGCCTCGGCGGTCATCGCCTGCATCCTGCGCGTCGACTCGGCCAGCCTCTCCTTCTGTTCCTCCAACGAGGCCAGGGCTCGGTCCAGTTGGTCCTCGAACGAGTACGACATGCCTTCTCCGTGTCCTTTCCCGGGGCGGCGTCCCTGCCGGGACGCCGCCCTGCCTGCCGGTGGTGCCCGCCGCTCAGCGGCCGATCACACCGTTGACCGCACCGGTCTCGGTGCCCCACACCTCTTCGTCCTCGGCCAGCCAGGTGGTGCGCTGACGGTCCTTCTCGCCCTGGCCCGCGCCCATGCCACCGCCCATGCCGCCGCCCATCGGCGGCATCATCGGCATCCCGCCGCCGCTGGTGGACACCGACCGGCCGCGCATCGCGGCCTGCTCCTCGGCCGCCAGCGCGGAGGCCTTCTGCATCGCGGCCTTCTCCGCCGCGGCCGACTCGGCGGCCGCGGCGGCCGCCGTCCTGCCGCCCGGGGCCAGCCCGCCGCTGTTCTCGATGGCCTGCGCGCTCAGCCCGCCGCCGGATCCGACCAGCTTGGGCAGCGAGCCGCCGGAGGGGATGCCGCCGGAGCCGCCCACTCCCCCGACGCCGCCGAGGAGGCCGGTGTAGGGGCCCGGGCCGCCGGAGCCGGAGTCCGAGCCCCCGCCGGAGCCGTAGTCGCCGAAGGAGGAGCCGAGGTCCAGCTTCCAGTCGTCGCCGCTGGACGGCGGGCGGATGCCGCCGCCGCTGCCGGTCCCGCCCCCGCCGCTGCCGCTGCCGACCATCGCGTCGATGGCGTGCTGGCGGTCGGTGTAGCGCTGGGAGATGTCGGAGATCGGGCGGCCGGTGGAGTCCAGGAGGGTGCCGTCGTCGGCGATGGAGCCGCCCTTGGGCAGCACCACGGGGTTGCCGTCGCGGTCCAGCACCTCCTTGTCGTCGGGGCCGATCACCGTCCCGTCCTCGCGGACCCTGGAGCCCCTGGGCACCTTGGCGTTCTGCCCGTAGATGCCGCCGCCCGTGCCGGGCGGGACGTCCGAGCCCGGCGGGACGACGACGGGCTTGCCGTCCTTGCCGATCACCTTCTGGCCGTTGGCGTCGTACACCTGGCCGTCCTTGCCGATGTAGCCGCCGGGGGGCAGCAGCACCGGCTTCTTGTCGGCGCCCAGGACGGGCTTGTGGTCCTTGTCGAGGATGGGCGTGCCGGCGCCGTCGCCGATGCCGCTGCCGCCTCCCCCGCCGGGACCGATGACCGGGGGCGGCGGGGGCAGGTGGGTCTTGGAGTCGCCGCCCTTGCCGTCGCCTCCCTTGCCGGCACCGCCGCCGCTGCCACCGCCCAGGTCGAACTTGCTGCCGGAGCCGCCGCCCCCGCCGCCGCTGCCGCCGCCCAGGTCGATGTTGCCGTCACCGCCCTTGCCGTCACCGCCCTTGCCGTCCTTGCCGTCACCGCCGGTGCCGTCGCCCGTGCCCGGGCCGGGGGGCGCCTGGGTGGGCAGGTCCAGGCTGATGTTGACGTAGCCGCGGCCGAAGTCCGTGACCAGCTGCTTGTAGGCGGTGTTCAGGGCGTCCGTCGGGTCGGTCCCGCCGCCGGTCCCGCCCTTGCGCGCGTCGAG
Organism: Kitasatospora sp. NPDC096140; assembly: GCF_040303045.1. Lineage (NCBI taxonomy): Bacteria > Bacillati > Actinomycetota > Actinomycetes > Kitasatosporales > Streptomycetaceae > Kitasatospora > Kitasatospora sp. NPDC096140. The sequence goes on along the minus strand of NZ_JBEOUW010000002.1, from coordinate 123,244 downwards.
GTACACGGCGGCGTTGGAGCGCCAGATCTCCTTCGCCCGCTGCTCCAGCAGGACGTAGAAGGAGTCGTGCAGGGCGTCGCCGAGCGTGTTGGAGGGGATGGCCGTCGCGTTCCCGGAGGCGTCGATCGTCGGCGTGACGCCCCTCAGTGCCTCTTCCAGGGCCTGGTAGATGGCGTGGGAGGGCCACAGGGTCCCGGAGTCCCACCACTGCTGGTGGACGGTGTAGAGGCCGGTGACCGTCTTCGGGATCTGGTCGGCCGCCGCTTCGAGGTCGTGCGGGTGGTTCACCGTGTCCAGCTGGAGGCGGATGGTCTCGATCTCCAGCGCGTACCGCTTGAGCAGCATCTTGAACTCGCCGGCCGCATCGCCCTGCCAGTTGCTGTCCGGGCCGTCGATCAGGTCGACCCACTTGTTCACCCGCGGGTACCAGGTCTCCAGCCACGTGCCCACGTCCCGCAGGCCCTGGGCTGCGGCCCGCAGGCTCCGGGGGTCGATCGCGGCGTTGCCGCCGCCGGACGCCAGCGGGCTGAAGATCCCCTCGTGCTGGTGGATGAACTGGGACAGCGGCTTGTCCGTGTCGTTGCCCCAGTCCGTGTAGTTGACCGGGATCCCGACCAGGATGTGGCTGTGGCTGCCACTGCTCCGGGTGAAGTTCCACGCCCACCAGACGTCGGGCTTGCTCTCGCCCTCCTTGGCCATGTCCGTCTTCCCGACGTCGGACTTGTCCCCGAAGTAGAAGTCGGCGCCGGTCTCGCCCTTCTTGACCTGGTCCGTCCTGATCCAGGACTTGGCCCCCGTGGGCAGCTCCGCGACCTTGGTCCGGTCCACGATCTTCTGGTCCGGGCCCGCGAAGAACGTGAGCACCTGCTCCCAGCTCACGGCCATCAGTGCCCCCACATGCTCGGTACGGTCAACTACTTTTTCAGCTGCCCGACTTGGGCGCGGTGGCGGTCGACACCTTGGTGAGGACCTCCATCATCTCGGCCGCCGTCATGGCTTTCTCGTGGGCCTCGTCCATGATCGTCAGCGTCAGCTGGATCTTGATCTGGGCCTGACGCATCTGGGCCTTGAGGGTGCCGAGGTCGGTGGCCAGGCCGGTGGCCAGGTTCTTGAAGTCGAGGACGACCGAGTCCGCGAAGAAGTACTTGTTGCCCACCAGCAGCGAGTTGCCCGTGTCGTTCAGCATCCCGGCGTAGCGCTGCATCACGTTGTAGCCGGGGTTCTGGTTCAGGTCGTCCAGCAGGCCGCCGATCTCCGTGTTCGCGAAGTACTGGAGGTCGTCCTTGTCGACACTGAGCGTGTGTTCGTAGTTCGGCGGCTCGGGCGTCGCCATCAGCCGACGCCCGCGGCGGCGCGCTTGTCGGCGTCGCGCAGCAGGCCGTGCATGGTCCTCAGGGTGCCGGCGGCGGCGGAGATGTCGTTGGTCATCTCCGACTCCTGGGCGTCGAGCATCAGCCGGAAGTCCCGGGCGGCGGTGGCGAGCTGGCCCTGGAGCTGGCCCTCGGCGCTCTGGAGCGCGGTGCGGAGGTTCTCCATGGCGTCGTGCATGGCGCCGCCGGCCGCGGCCAGCGCGTCGGCGGCCTCGTCGATGTTGGCGTGGTTGAGCGTGATGTGTCCGTCGTTCGCGGCCATCGGTTTCCCCTCGGGTCGGTGGTGCGGGTCGGTGGTGCGGGTCGGTGCCGGGCGGCCGGCTGCTACTTGGGGTTCAGGCCGTTGCTGATGTCCAGGCTGAGGCTGGAGGGGCCGGAGCCGTGGACGACGGACAGGGCCTCCGTGTGGGCGGTGTTGATGGTGTTGTGCCCGGCCGCGAAGTTCTCGTGGAAGGTGCTGTAGGCGCTGTTGAGCTGCCGGTAGCGCGTCGTCCAGTCGTTGATCTTCTGCTGGTAGGCGTCGCTGCAGGCGGCCTGGAAGTGCTGGTGGATCTCGGTGTTGATGTCCTGGATGTTCGTGCAGGCCCTGAGCATGGTGTCGATGTGGCTCTGCAGGGTCGCCAGGGTCTGGCGGACGACCGTGTCCTCTGTCTGCAGGGTGTTCACCATCGGGGGCTCCTCTCCGTCGGCCCGGCGCGGATGCCGGGTTCATTTCAGGTCAACGGCGCCGTGTCGGCGGCCGGTTCACCGCGGGCAGGCAGGTGCGGGGGCGGCGGGCGCGGGGGCGGCGGGGGCGCCGGCGGGGGCGCCGGTGAGGGCGGCCGGGTCGAGGCTGGGGCCGGTGGGCAGCAGGGTCAGCAGCGCCTCGGGGACGCCCGGCGGGGCGGCCTCGCCGTAGCCGAGCTGCTTGGCGACGGCCGGTGAGGGCAGCGGGTACTTCACCCCGGTGTCGGTGACCAGGTACAGGGTGGTGCCGGTGCCGGCGGTGGACAGGGCGCGCACCAGGGCGCCGCCGCCGGGGCGCACCGCGATGGTGTCGGCGGTGGCGCAGGGCGCCTCGACGCCGGGCTGGACGGTGGGGGCGGAGCCCTGCAGGGCGGTGTCGTCGACGAGGGTGACGGCGGTGATGGGCCCGGGGTCGCCGGGGCGCAGTTCGGCGCAGACGTCGCGGCCCTGGGGGGCGGTCAGGAGTTCGGGCACGGTGGTGGGCAGGGCGGTGGCGGCGTTGGCGGCCGGTGCGGGGGGTGCGCTGTGGGCGGCGAGGTCGGCGGCGCCCACGGCGGCGGGGGTGACCGCGGCGCCCTGGTAGGCGCTCTGCTGGGTGCGGAGGTCGTTGCGCAGCAGTTCGAAGGCCATCGGGGTGAGCGGGGTGAGTCCGGCGGCGGTGAGGAGGTAGGGGTCGCCGTTGGGGCCGGTGAAGAGCTGTCCGACGCGGGTGGGGCGGGTGGCGAGGTCGGGGCCGGGGGTGCCGCGCTGGTCGAGGTCGGGGGCGGCGAGGTCGGGGCCGGCGGGCAGGGCGTTGAGGAAGGCCTGGGGGACGGGCTGGGCGGTGGCGGCGCTCTGGCCGAGGGCCTGGCGGGCGCCGTTGCGGGTGTCCAGGCGCAGGCGGCGGCCGTGCCACAGCAGGTGGGCGGTGCCGTCGGGGGCGGTGACCAGGAGGGCCTGGTTGTCGGTGAGGGCGGTGCCGCGGGCGGCGGGGTCGACGGCGAGGGCGAGGTGGGGGGTGCGGGTGCCGGAGGGGCCGGGGCGCAGGGCGGCGCAGGCGAGCCAGGGGGCGGTGGTGAGGCGGCCGGGTTCGGGCAGGCCGTCGGGGGCGCCGAGGATGCCGAGGGGGGTGCCGCGGGGGGTGCCGGCGAGGGAGTGGGTGCTGACCTGGTCGACGGTGAGCTGGTCGCCGGCGATGAGGCGGGCGGTGGTCTCGTTGAGCAGGGGGTGGAGGGTGCCGTCGAGGTAGAGGTAGCGGGCACCGCTCTCCTTGACCAGGACGAGGGTGCCGGGTTTCTTCCAGCCGGTGGCGCCGCCGGGGACGAGGACGCCGTAGACGGCGGCGATCAGGCAGGCGAGGACGGCGATGACGGTGCCGGTGACGATGCCGCGGGAGGTGCGTCCGGTGGGGGCGTCGGGGGCGTCGGGTTCGCCGCGGAGCATGCCGGTGGCGAGACGGCCCATCACGAACAGGTGGGCCTGCACCTGGTCGCGCTTCGACTGCATGGCGTGGTTCTCCTCGGGGCGGGGCGTCGGGTCGGCTCGCGCGGGCGGTGCGCGGGTGCGGGTGGCGGCGGGCTTCAGCCGGAGATGGCGCGCAGCCCCTGGTAGGCGCCGGCGGCGGCGAGGGCGAGCGGGAGCACGCTGACGGCGGCGAGGGTGTGCAGGAGGTCGGCGGCGCGGCCCCAGTAGGGCAGCAGGCGCCGGCCGGGGACGGTCCAGGAGACGGCGGCCAGGACGGCGGCGGTGGCGACCAGGGCGGCGAGCAGGCCCGTGCGCTCGGCGGTGGACCGGCCGGCGGCGAGGTGGGCGGTGAGCAGGGCGGGGCCCAGGACGCCGGGGACGAGGACGGCCAGGCGCTGGGGGATGCTGCCGATGCCGCGGGCGTGCAGCAGGAGCAGGAGCGCCAGGGCGCAGGTCAGGGCGGTGGGGGCCCAGCCGTCGCGGCCGGTGAGGGTGACCAGGCAGAGGGCGAGGACGGGGGCGAGGGCGAGGTGGAAGGCCGTCAGGAAGCCGTCGGCGACGGCGCTGCGGGAGCGCACGGAGGCCGCGGGGACGGCTTCGATGCCTTCCTGGAGTTCCTCGGCGTTGCGGGGCAGGGCGGGCAGGCGCAGGCCGGACAGGCGGAAGCACAGGCCGGGCAGGAAGGAGGCGGTGGCGACGGGCAGGACGGCGAGGACAGCGGCGGTGGCGGGGGCGGTCAGTCCGCCGAGCAGCAGGGCGCCGGCGGTGGTGACCTGCAGGGCGAGCAGGACCAGGCCGAGGAAGAGCGGGGCGGCGCAGCCGACGGCGGCCATGGCGAGGACGGCGGCTCCGGCGCCGGTGCAGCCGCCGGCGAGCAGGCGGGCTCCGGTGGCGGAGGGTCCGGTGCCGGTGGTGAGGAGGGCGCCGGCCAGGGCGAGGTAGGGCACGGCGGTGGCGCCGAGGGCGGTGCCGGCGCCGGCGTCGCCGACGGCGCGGGAGGCGCTGAGGGCGCCGAGGAGCAGGAACAGGCCGGTGACGGCGGCGGCGCCGGCGCGCAGGTGGGGCGGGCCGGGCAGGAGGAGGAGGGCGAGGCCGCCGGCGAGGGCGGTGACGGCCAGGGCGAGGGCGACGTGGTGGGTGAGGGCGGGGCGCCAGGTGTCGGGGCGTTCGCGCATGCCGGTGGCGACGCCGTCGGCGAGGTCGTCGTAGTGGACCTCGGGCAGGGGGTCGCGGCGCGGGCGCAGGTGGAGGTCCTCGCCGTCGTGCAGGCCGAGGGCGTCGGCGCCGAGTTCCTCGTCCAGGGGCGGTTCGCCGAGGCGTTGGAGGATCCAGCCGTCGTGTTCGGTGCCCCGTTCCTCCAGGTCGTCGCCGGCGTGGGCGAGGACGGCGGGCAGCAGGTCGGCCAGTGGCACGTCGGCGGGGACCGCGAGGTCGAACACCGCTTCGGGTGCGTGGAACCTCAGTCGGCACAGTCCGGCGACTGCGGTCCCGTTGGCGCTCCCGTTCAAGGCTCTCCTCACGTCCGTACGGCCTGGGCCGTCCGCCCCGCGGGGGCGGTCTCCTTCACCCTGGGCCACGGGCGGCGGGGGCCGCGGGGTTCACCGGCGGGTGGCGGGTTCCGTACGGCGGGTGAACCCGGGGCGGGGCGCCGTCCGTCGTCCTGGGCGGACGGCGCCCCGGACCGCGGGGCCTTCGCGGCCGTCCCCCCTGGTGCGAGGAGCCGTTGCGTTGAGTGTGGTGCTGGTCGACCGTCCGCCTCGGCGTCCTGGTCCGGCGATGCCCGACGGCGAGATCCAGTTGCAGGAGCCGCCGGTCCTGCCGGAGTCGCAGAGCGGCATGTCGAGCATGATCTCGATGGCGCCGATGGCGTTGAGTTCGCTGTCGATGGTGTTCGTGTTCCTGCGTCCCGGTGAGGGCGGCGGGGTGCTCGGCTACGTGGCGGTGGGCATGATGGGCCTGTCCGCGGTGGGCATGCTGGTGACCTCGCTGATCCGCGGTTCCAGCGACCGCAAGCGGGAGTTGCGGGCCGAGCGGCGGGACTACCTGCGGTACCTGTCGCAGATGCGCCGGCAGGTGCGCGGGCACATCGTGCGTCAGCAGGAGGCGCTGGCCTGGCGGCACCCGGCTCCGTCGACGGTGGCGTCGCTGGTGCGCACCTCGCGGCTGTGGGAGCGGCGCAGCGCGCACCCGGACTTCGGTGACGTGCGGATCGGGGTGGGGCACCAGCGGCTGGCGGTGCGGCTGGCGCCGCTGTCGACGAAGCCGGTGGAGGACCTGGAGCCGTTGTGCGCGCACGCGCTGCGGCGGTTCATCCACGCCTACGGCACGGTCGCGGACCAGCCGATCGCGGTGTACGTGCGCGGGTACGCCCAGGTGCTGGTGCGCGGTGACGACCGGGAGGCGGCGCGGGCGCTGGCGCGGGCGATGCTGGCGCAGCTGGCGCTGTTCCACGCGCCGGACGAGCTGCGGATCGCGGTGGTGACGGACGCGGAGCACCGGGAGCGGTGGGAGTGGGCGAAGTGGCTGCCGCACGCGCTGCACCCGGTGGACACCGACGCGTTGGGGCCGGTGCGGCTGGTGGCGGGGTCGCTGGCGGAGCTGGAGCAGGTGCTGGGGGCGGAGTTCGCGGGGCGCGGGCCGTGGGAGCCGGAGGCGCAGCCGGGCCGGGACGAGCCGTTCACGGTGATCGTGCTGGACGGTCCGCAGGCGGGTGCGGGCAGCCGGGCGGCGCTGGCGGGGTGGCGCAACGCGGTGCTGCTGGACCTGGGTGACGCGTTGGAGTGGAAGCCGTTGCGGCACCGGTTGCGGCTGCGGATCGAGGAGGGCCGGCTGGCGATGGTCGGCGCGGACCGCAACCACCGTGACGAGGTGACGGAGCTGGGGCGGCCGGACGCGTTGTCGCTGCCGGCGGCTCGGCGGCTGGCCTCCCTGATGGCGCCGTACCGGCTCGGGGACCAGGTGGAGGCCGGGGAGCCGCTGGCGGGTGACTTCGATCTGGCGTCGCTGCTGGGCATCCGGGACCTGCACCGGCACGACGTGGCGCTGAGCTGGGCGCGGCGCGGGATCGCGGACCGGCTGCGGGTGCCGCTGGGGATCGCGGCGGACGGCACGCCGGTGGAGCTGGACATCAAGGAGTCGGCGCAGGGCGGCATGGGTCCGCACGGGATGCTGATCGGGGCGACCGGGTCGGGCAAGTCGGAGCTGTTGCGCACGCTGGTGCTGGCGCTGGCGCTGACGCACTCCTCGGAGGTGCTGAACTTCGTGCTGGTCGACTTCAAGGGCGGTGCGACGTTCCTGGGGCTGGACCGGCTGCCGCACACCTCGGCGGTGATCACCAACCTGGCCGACGAGGCGGCGCTGGTGGACCGGATGCGGGACGCGCTGCACGGTGAGCTGGTGCGCCGTCAGGAGCTGCTGCGGGCGGCGGGCAACTACAGTTCGCTGCTGGACTACGAGACCGCGCGGGCGGGCGGGGCCGATCTGGAGCCGCTGCCGACGCTGTTCGTGGTGGTCGACGAGTTCTCCGAACTGCTGGCCGCGCACCGGGACTTCATGGAGCTGTTCATCATGATCGGCCGGCTGGGTCGGTCGCTGGGCGTGCACCTGCTGCTGGCCTCGCAGCGGCTGGACGAGGGCCGGATGCACGCGCTGGAGTCGCACCTGTCGTACCGGGTGGGGCTGCGGACGTTCTCGGCGATGGAGAGCCGGGGCGTGCTGGGGGTGCCGGACGCGTACCACCTGCCGTCCCAGCCCGGCAACGGGTTCCTGCGCAGCGACATCGCCACCCTGACCCGGTTCAAGGCCGCGTACGTCTCCGGGCCCTACCGGGCGCCGCGGCCCGCGGCCGTGCGCCGGCAGGCCGCGGCCGGGCAGGTCGCCGCGTACGGCACCGGGTACGTGGCGCCGCGTCAGCCGGTCCTGGTGCCGGAGGAGCCGGAGGTGGAGGAGGAGCAGGAGAGCGGCAGCCTGCTGGCCATCGCGGCCGGGATGCTGCTGGACGCGGGGCCGCCGGCGCACCAGGTGTGGCTGCCGCCGCTGGGGGTGCCGCCCACCCTGGACCAGTTGCTGCCGCCGCTGGCGCCGCACCCGGAGCACGGGCTGACCACCGAGGGCGCGGCGGGCCGCGGCACGCTGAGCGTTCCGGTCGGTGTCGTCGACCGGCCCTTCCAGCAGGTGCGCGACCTGCTCACCGCCGACCTGTCGGGGGCGGGCGGGCACGTGGGGATCGCGGGTGGCCCGCAGAGCGGCAAGTCCACCCTGCTGCGGGCCCTGATGACGGCGCTGGCGCTCACCCACACCCCGCGCGAAGTGCAGTTCTACTGCCTGGACTTCGGCGGCGGGACGCTGTCCTCGCTGCGCGGGCTGCCGCACGTGGGCGGGGTCACCGGGCGGCACGACCCCGAGCGGGTGGTGCGCACGGTCGCGGAGGTCAACGCGATCCTCGCGCGGCGCGAGCAGCGCTTCGCCGAACTCGGCATCGACTCCGTCGCGGCGTTCCGCCGGATGCTGGCGGCCGGTGAGCTGCCGCAGGAGGCGCACGGCGACGTCTTCCTGGTGATCGACGGCTGGAACACCGTGCGCCAGGAGTTCCCCGACCTCGCTCCGGTGCTGACCCTGATCGCCCAGCGCGGCCTCAACTACGGCATCCACCTGGTCGTCGGCACCACCCGCTGGGGCGAGGTCACCGGCGCGCTGCGCGACCTGCTGGGCACCCGCTTCGAACTGCGCCTCGGCGACCCGGTCGACTCCGCGATCGGCATGCGCGTCGCGGGGACGGTACCCAAGGTCCCCGGCCGCGGTCTGACCGTGGACGAACTGCACTTCCTCACCGCGCTGCCCCGGATGGACGGCAACGGCGCCACCGACGACCTCGGCGAGGGGGTCGCGGACCTGGTCGACGCCGTCGCCGAGCACTGGACGGGGCCGCGCGCGCCCGAGGTCCGGATGCTGCCGCTGCAGCTGCCCGCCGCCGCGCTGCCCGCGCCCGAGGGCCGGCTGCGCGTCCCGCTGGGTCTGCAGGACGTGTCGATGGACACCCTGTGGCACGACTTCGAGGACACGCCGCACCTGGTGGTCGTCGGTGACAGCGAGTCGGGCAAGACGAACCTGCTGAAGCTGGTCGCGGCCGGCATCACCGGCGCCTACCGGCCCGACGAGGCGCGCATCATGCTGGTCGACTACCGCCGGGTGCTGCAGGGCGCGGTGCCGGAGGAGTACCGGCTCGGGCACGCGGTCGCCGTGGACGTGCTGCGCCAGATCGTCGACGGCGCGGCACGGGCGATGGGCAACCGGCTGCCCGGCGCGGACATCCCGCCCGAGCGGCTGCGGCTGCGTGACTGGTGGGAGGGCCCCGAGCTGTTCATCCTGATCGACGACTACGAGCTGGTCGCCGGCTCCCCCGGCGGGATCACCGCCCACCCGTTCGCGCCGCTGCTGGACCACCTCGCGCAGGGCGCCGAACTGGGCCTGCACCTGATCGTGGCGCGCAGCGCCAACGGCATCGGACGGGCCTCCTCCGACCAGCTGCTGCGCAAGCTGGAGGAGGTCAACACCCCGGCGGTGCTGCTGTCCTGCCCGCCGAGCGAGGGCTTCCTGTTCGGCAACACCAAACCCCGCACGTTCCCGCCCGGACGGGCCCTGCACATCACCCGGCGGCGCACCGTGCAGGTGCAGACCGCGGTCCTCGACGACGCCGACGGGGCGCAGCGGTGAGCGCCGGGAGCGCGCCGGTGCGGCGCTGGCTGGCCCGTCACCGCGACGTCCCGGCGCCCGCGCCCGCGGTGCTGCACGAGGCGGGCCCGCACTTCGTCATCGCGCCCGGCCCGGCGCAGGGCGCGGCCGGCGGGACGGCGGACGGGACCGAGGCGACGGCGGTGCTGCCGGCCGACCTCGCCGACGCGCTGGCCCTGCTGCCGGCCGTGGTCGGCACCGTGACGGTGCTGGCGGCGGCCGCCGACGCGCAGCCCGTCCTGCTCGCCGGCCTGGACGAACTCGCCCGCACCGCGGCCGCCCGCCGGGCCGCCACCCTGGTCCTCGCGGCCTCCGGCCTCGCCGCCGGCCAGGCCGACGGACGGCGGCCCGCCCAGCGGATCGCCGAACTCGCCGCCACCAGCATCGTCGCGCCCGACGGCGTCGTCACCCTGCGGCCCGACGGGACCCTGCTGAGCGGCGGCGCCGAGGACGGCGAGCCGTCCTCCTGGTGGCTGTTCACCCCGGCGGGGCGCACCCGCCGGCTCGGGCCGGTGTGGCCGCTGCCGGAGACGGCGGCGGCGATGGCGGGCGCGGCGGCGGCGGTGCCGGTCGCGGCGGGCGCGGTGCCGGTCGCCCTGCCCTCCCCCGCAGCCGCGGCCGCACCCGCACCGGCACCGGCACCGGCACCGGCACCGGCGGCCCTGCCCGCGTCGGCGGCGGGCACGGCCGTACCGGTCACGACCGGCCCGACAGCCCCCCGGACACCGCCACCGCCCGCACCCTCCCCCGTGGCGGGCGGCGACCGCGACCCGTTCGACGGGGACCCGCTGGTGACCGTGCTGCCGCGCGGCTACTGGTTCCGCGACGAGCCCGCCCCCGACGTTCGGCCCGGCCTGCCGGCCCGAACCACGGCGACGCCGGGCACCCTGGTCCTGGTGGTCGGCCACCCCGGTGCGCCGCTGCCCGAGGCCGCCGGCGTCGCCGAGCGGCTGCGCCGCGTCCACCCGGCCCCGGACGACCTGCTGGTCAGCGCGCCCTGGGCGCCCACGACGGCCCTGGTCACCCTGGCCGCCGCCCTCGCGGCCGAGCTGGGCCACGACGTCCGGGCCGCCGTCGGCCTGCCGATGCGCACCGGGGACGGCTGCTCCGCCCGGATCCTGGACGCCGACGGCATCCCCGGCTGGGAGCCGTGGCTGACCGAGCTGACCGCTTCCCCCGGCCGCGGCCGGGTCGTCGCCTCGGCGTGGCGTCCCCTGCCCGACGGCACCACGTCCTGCGGCCCCGCGCTCTACCGCGCGCCGGTGGCGGGCTGGTGCCTGGAGGCGGTCCCGGCCGGCCTGTGGCTGCGCCCGGAGGACCCACCGCTGGACCACGGCCCGCGGCTGCTCGACCCCGACCCGGCCCGTCCGGTGCTCATCGCGGGCGTGACCGACCGTACGGTGCCGGCGGAGGTGCTGGCCGCCGTGGACGGCCTGCTGACGGCGCTCACCGTCCCGGGCGCGGCGGTACCGGGGCTGCTCCTGAACGCGGGCCCCGCGCCGGAGACCGCCCGCCCGGCCGTGCCTGCCCGTGCTCCGCTCCCCGACGCACCGGACACCGAGCCCGAACCCGGGCCGTCGGTGCCACCCGCCGACCCCGGTTTCCCCGAACCGCCCACCTGGGCGGCCACCTCCGCCGGCCCCGACACCACGACCGGCACCCGGGAACCCGCCCCCGCCCGTACCCCGCTCCCCGACGCACCGGACACCGAACCCGACCCGGAACCGGAGCCCGCACCGGCACCCGTCGGTCCGGGCGCCGGGCCCGCCGCCGTGGAACCCGCCGTCACCGAACCCGTCCCCGAATCCGAACCCGTCTCCGTCCCCGTCCCCGTCCCCGTCCCCGTCTCCGTCCCCGTCTCCGTCCCCGTCTCCGTGGACCCCACGGCCGGGCCGGCCGGCGGCACCGGCAACGGCGGCACCGACGCCGGCGACACCGAAGGCACCGCCGTGTCCCGGCTCGTCGCGCCGGACGGCGCGTTCCCCGCCGGCCGGCCGTCCACCGCCGCGGAGCGGGCGGCGTTCCGGGCCCTGCTGGGCCCGCACTTCCACCGCTACGCCAGCCGGGCCGAGCAGGTCGCCCTGCGGTTGCCGGCGCTGCGGTCGCAGGCCCGTGACGACCTGAAGGACGACCTCGCGGCGGTCTACCTGCACCACGCGGACACCGGACTGCCCGCGTCCCGGGCCGAGTTGGTGGCGGCGGCCCGCCGGCCCGGCGGTGCCGGGGCGCTGGACCCGTACCTGGCGTGCCTGGGTTCCGGGCTGCGCCGGCTGCCCAACCACCGGGGGCCCGTGCTGCTGGGCGCCGACGCGGACGAGGAGGTGCTGCGGCACTACGTGCGGGACGCGCTGCTGACGGAGCCCGCACCGCTGGTCGGGACTCCGGAGGCCGATCTCCTTCCGGGGACGTCGGCGGAGTTCCTGGTGTGGTCGGCCACCGGCCGCCGGACGTCGGTGATCGCCGAGGACGGGGACCCTGAGGTGGTCTTCCCGCCGGGTGCGCGTTTCCTCGTCCTGGACGTCCTGCCCGGCGCCGACGAACGTCCGGCCAGGGTGCTGCTGCGCGAGGCGGACGCCGTTCCCGCCGCGGACGGGGCGGCGGCGGAGCGCAACCAGCAGGCCCGGGTCCGGCTGCTCGCCTGGCAGGCCCGCCGCGATCAGCTGACGCCCGATCAGCTGCGCCCGCCGGCCCGTCCGGAGCGGCTGGGCCTGACGCCGGGGGTCGCCACCGGCTGAGGCCCCGGGGGTCCCCCGGCCGGGAGGCCGGGGGCGCGGGGCGGCGGGGGGCAAGCAGCCACGCCCCTGTCAGATGTCAGGGACCGCCGGGGGCGCCGCGTTCCTAGGCTGACGGGCACCGGTCCGGCCGATCGCCGGGCCCCGTACCAGCCAAGGGAGAACCACCCCATGCGCAGGATCACCCACGCCCTGGCCGCCCTCGGCCTCGCCACCGCCGCCCTGACCGCGATGGGCACCGGCAGTGCCGGCGCCGCGGACGGCTCCTGGGCGGGCTGCCCGTCCGGGGCGGTCTGCATCTACCCGCAGAACCAGAACCCGGCCGTCTCCCCCACCGACGTCTACTACAGCTACGGCGCGCACAACCTGAGCAACCAGTTCGGCAACCACTGGGTGCTGAACAACCAGACCGGCGGGGCACACGCGCACCTGTGCCGCGGTTCGGGCGGCACGAACTGCGTCTACGACATCCCGGCGCAGAACGGGGTGTACTACGACCTGGGGCCGATCAACTCGATCACGCTCGACCGCCCCTGACGCATCGTCACGGATCGTCACCGGGTTTCCGGTTCCGGCAGTGCCCGCCGCACGGGGGAGCGGCGGGCACTGCCCGTGCCCACGTCACCCGCACCGGCGGCACCCACGCCGGTGCACTGCCCGCCGGCCCGTCCGAAGCCGCGGATACCCTGCAGGACCAGGGATGGCGGTGTGCCGTCGTCGCGGACACGGGGACAGGACGGGACGGACGCCGGTGGACCTGCACACGCTCGGCCAGTTCCTCGTCGTGGCACGGCTGGAGCACCTGAGCCGCGCGGCCGAGGAACTGCGCGTCGCCCAGCCGTCGTTGAGCCGCAGCATCGCCCGCCTGGAGGCCGAGCTGGGCACCCCGCTGTTCGACCGGGGCGGGCGGCTGCGCCTCAACGAGGCCGGGCGGATCTTCCGCGGCCACGTCGAGCGCTCGCTCGGCGAACTGGCCGCCGGACGGCGGGCGGTGGCCGAGGCCGCCGGGCAGGGCTTCGGCACGGTCCGGCTGGCCTCGGAGACCTTCCTGGCCTTCAGCGGGCCGCTGGCCGCGTTCAAGCGGGCCCACCCCGGGGTGGAGATCGAACTGCACCAGCTGTCCGCCGAGGAGGCCGCCCGCCGGCTGCGGGCCCAGGACGTCGACCTCGCCGTCGTCTCCCAGCCGATCGCCGCCGACGGGCTGGAGACCGTCCCGCTGCTCGACGAGGCGGTCGGGCTGGCCGTCGCCCCCGGCCATCCGCTGGCCGCCCGCACCGCGGTCGGCATCGACGAGCTCGCCGGCCACCCGTTCATCGCCGCCCGCCCCGGGCACTGGCAACGGCGCCTGCTGGAGCGGCTGTTCGCCGGGCGCGGCCTGGTGCCCAGGATCGTCTGCGAGGTCGACGAGGTCGGCGCGATCGCCGAACTGATCAGCGCGGACCTGGGCATCGGCCTGGTGCCCGCCGTCGGCCGCCGCACCGCCACCCGCCTGCCGCTGGCCTGGGTCGCCGTCGACGCCGTCGACTGCCGCCGCACCCTCACCCTCGCCTGGGGCGCGGGCACCCGCCTGCCCGCCGCCGTCCGCCTGCTGCGCGACGCCGTCGCCGGCTGGGACTGGGCGGGCGACGGCGCGGCGGCCCCGGGGGCCGGGCCGGCCTGACGGCGCGGGCAGGCGCCGGAGCCCGGTGTCGCCCGCCTGCTGCGCGACACCGTCAGCGCGTGGGACCGGACGGACGGCGGACGGAGCTGAGGCGCCGGACACCCCGGGACGGTGCGGGTACGAGCGATCAGGCTCACAATAAGAGGAGAGACCTCACCAAGAGTGACGCAGAGTTAACACGGTCGGTGCGGTTCGCCGTCCCGGGTCCCGTGTCCTCGTGAGATCGGCGTGCCGCAGGACTGCTGACAGGTCGGCGGCGCGGCGCGGTCACGGCCCCCGGGTGCGTACACCGCTTGCGCGGCCGTGGGGCCGTCGCCGCGGTGGCGACGGAGCGGGACACGGAGCGGGAACCGCGCCACAGGACCGCACCGGGAGGACCCGAGGCTGACATGACCGGCAAGAACTCCGAACCCGGTGGACCCGGCGGCATCGGCGACCGCCCACAGGACGACTTCGTCGCACGGAACCTCCCCGACCCGTCCGAACGACCGCCCAGGACGCTGACGCTCAGTGGCCTGCTGGGCGACAGCGACCGCCCCGGATTCCGCCGCCTGTACTTCACCAAGCAGCTCGACTACTACGCCGAGTTCGCCTCCGCCGACGTCCTGTCGGCCGAGGACGTCGCCAGCGACCGGCCACCCTTCGTCGGCCTCGACGCAACGGAAGTCACCCTGCGTCGCGACGCCACCGTCCACTTCACCCGCGTGGAAACCGCCACCCCCGTGGACCAGTTCGACCTCGACCTCCGCCTCGGACGGCCCCGCGGCACCGGGACGGCGGCGACGACGCAACCCGCCGCCCCGCAGACCTGGGAGGCCGAGTGTGCCGGGCCGACGTGGGGCGGCTGCCCGACCGACTTCGCCTGCGGCACCGACGTCGACTGCCCGACGGGCTTCACGGTCTGCAAGCCGCACACGTGCGGGATCACCGAGCAGGGGGCGTGCGCCACCCACCCGGGCTCCACCTGCCAGACGTGCGTGACCTGCGGCGGGGCCACCTGCCACACCTGCCACGATGCCACCTGCGTCACCTGCGCCACATGCGCCACGTGCGTCACCTGTGCCAACGCCGTCTGCCATCTGCCCGAGACCCGCGACACCTGCAACCCGCACGTGTTCACCTGCGGACCGAACCCGAGGTGCAGGGCCTGACGGCCTCCGGCACACCACCGGCGGCAGAGCAGGAACCTCACCAGTAGCACCCGAGGTCGACATGACCGGCAAGAACTCCGAACCCGGTGGACCCGGCGGCATCGGCGACCGCCCACAGGACGACTTCGTCGCACGGAACCTCCCCGACCCGTCCGAACGACCGCCCAGGACGCTGACGCTCAGTGGCCTGCTGGGCGACAGCGACCGCCCCGGATTCCGCCGCCTGTACTTCACCAAGCAGCTCGACTACTACGCCGAGTTCGCCTCCGCCGACGTCCTGTCGGCCGAGGACGTCGCCAGCGACCGGCCACCGTTCGTCGGCCTCGACGCAACGGAAGTCACCCTGCGTCGCGACGCCACCGTCCACTTCACCCGCGTGGAAACCGCCACCCCCGTGGACCAGTTCGACCTCGACCTGCGACTGGCGCAGCCGCGCCGGCCGGGTTCGCCCCTGGGACCGGCCACCCTGCCGGGGCCGACCTTCGACTTCTGTCGCACCGAATTCGGCTGTCCGACGGAATTCAACACCGGCTGCAAGCCGCACACCTGCCAGTGCACAGACGCGGGGTGCGCGACCTTCGACGCCACGTGCCGCTGCACCGCGGGCCCGGTGTGCGGCACCGCCGACACCTTCCGCTGCACCGCCGGCCCGGTCGGAGGCGCCTTCGCCACCATCCGCTGCACCGAAGGGCCGCCGGCATGCGTGACCGCCTACAACACGTGCCTCTGCACCTCGGGCCCGGTGTGCGGCACCCTCCTCATGCTCACCGAGTTCGCCGGCGACGCGCCCGGGTTCGAAACGGGCGCTCCCTGCCGCACCGAGTTCGCCCACACGTGCCAGACCTGCCCCGGTGACACCTGCCGCACCTGTGACGACGCCACCTGCAACACCTGCCACGGCCCCACCTGCAACCCGCACGTGTTCACCTGCGGACCGAACCCGCAGTGCAGAGCCTGAGGATCCGGCACACCGTCGAGACGGAGCAGGAACCGCTCCGGCTGCACCCCGGAGGTTGACATGGCCGACAAGAGCTCCGGATCCGGTGGGCCCGGCGGTACCGGCGACCGCCCACAGGACGACCTCGTGGCGAGGAACCCGTCCGACCCGTCCGGACGCTCGCCCAGGACGCCGACGCTCAGCGGCCTGCTCGACGACGACTGCTTCACCCACCGTGGACACAGCGTGTGCAGGACCGGCGTATGCAACGGATGACGACACCCCGCACGACGACAGCAGCAACGACGACGGCAGCCACGGGCAACGGCGGCTGGGCGCCGCGGCTGGAGCCGGCGGCCGGGGCGCGTGCGCTCGAAGCCGCCCGGCTGATCGCCGACCGGGCCACCAGCCCCCCGCAGGTGCGGGCGGCGCTCGAACTCGCCGCCCGACAGACGTCGTTCCCCGGATCGGTGCGCTGGGACCCCGTGTCACTGGCGCAGGGTGACACCGGCCAGGCGCTGCTCTGCGCCCAGCTGCACCGCTGCTTTCCCGCCGAGGGCTGGGACCGCACCGGGCACGCGCACCTCGCACGCGCGGTGGCCGCGCTGGAGCGGCGCGGCGACGCCCCGCCGAGCGTGTTCGGCGGGCTGAGCGGTGTCGCGTTCTGCGCGGCGGTGCTGGGCGACGGCCTCGGCTACCGGCGCCTGCGACAGGTGCTCGACGACCGGATCGCGACGGTGAGCCTGTCCGCGGCGGCGGCCGTGCGCGGACGCAGCGGCGTGCCGGTGTCGGCCTTCGACCTCATCTCCGGCCTCAGCGGCATCGCCACCCACCTGCTGCCCGCCGGTGCGAACCGGCCCGCGCACCCGGCGCTCCCGCAGGTGCTGGGCGCGCTCGCCGACCTCGCCCGTCCCGGCGGGCGGCCGCCCGCCTGGTACACCCCGGTGACGCTGCTCCACGACGAGGAGCAGGCCCGCGCCTATCCGTTCGGCAACCTCAACTGCGGTCTGGCGCACGGTGTCCCGGGCCCGCTGGCGGTGATGGCCCTGGCCGTCGCCGGCGGGGTCGGGGTCGAGGGCCTCGAACCGGCGGTCCGCGAGCTGGCCCGGTGGCTGCCGGCGCACCGGGTGGACGACGCGGCCGGGCCGAACTGGCCCGCCGTCGTCCCGCTGGTCGACGGCGGCCTCGGCCTGCGCGAGGGCCGCGCGGACCGCGCCACCCGCAGCGCGTGGTGCTACGGCAGCCCGGGGATCGCCAGGGCGCTGTGGCTGGCGGGCAGCGCGCTCGGCGACGACGGCCTGTGCGGCGCGGCGGTCCGGGCGATGGAGGCCGTCTACCGCCGGCCCGTCCCCGAGCGCGGCATCGACTCCCCGACCTTCTGCCACGGCGTCGCCGGGCTCCTCCAGGTGACGCTCCGCTTCGCCGACGACACCGGGCTGCCCGTGTTCACCGAGGCGGCCGCCGATCTCACCGAGCAGATCCTGGCGCACGTCGACCCGGCGCGGCCGATGGGGATCGCGACGGTGGAGCCGGCGGGCAACCTCGTCGACCAGCCCGGCCTCCTCGACGGGGCGGCCGGGGTCGCCCTCGTCCTGCTCGCGGCCGCGACGGACCGGGAGCCGGTGTGGGACCGCGCCGTGGCGCTGTCATGACGGCGCGGGGCCACGAGGCCGACGCCCGCCCCCGCGCGGCGGACCCGCCCCCGCACCCGGACCCGCACCCGGACCCGCGGCCGGAGGCGCCCGCGGCCGCGGACTCCGCCACCACCACCGACGCGGGCCGGCCGCGCCGCCGCGCCGGGCGCACGCCCGCCGCCGCCCGCGGCCGCGCCCCGCTCTACGAGCCGGCTCCCTGGCTGATCGTGCGCACCCCCCTGCTGCCGGCCCGCGGACCGGGCGCCGCCACCGCGGCGAACCCCCGCGACGCGCTCGCCGACCCGCGCGTGCTGCGGGCGCTGGCCGTCGCCAGCCCCGATCTGCTCGAAGCCCTGCAACGCCCCGGGGCGAGCGCGCGCGACGCCGCCCGGGCCGAGCTGAAACTGGCCCGCTACCTGATCCGGATGAGCACCCGGCCCACCCCGTACGGAGCGTTCGCCGCCGTGTCCCTCGCGACCTGGGGCGAACGCACCACGCTCTCCGTGCGCAACGACGCCGACCGCATCCGCACCCGCCCCGACATGGGCTGGCTGACCGAACTGTGCCTCGCCCTGGAGGGCGACCCCGCCGCCCGCGCCGAGAGCCGGTGGACGACCGGCGCCCACGCCGTCGAGCGGCACGGCCGGCTCGCCCTGGCCGACGGCGACCCCGCGCGCAGCACCGGCTCGGTGCGCCTGACCGCCGCCGTCCGCGAGGCGCTGCGCGCCGCCCGCGGCCCCGTCCCGTACGAGGCGCTGCGCCGGCACCTGCTGGACCGCACGAACGGCAGCCCCGAGCAGGTCGACCGGCTGCTCACCGAGCTGTGGCGCCAGCGCTTCCTGGTCACCGACCTGCGGGCCGTCCTCACCACCGCCGACCCGGCCGACGAGCTGCGCCGCCGCCTCGCCGGCCGCCCCGCCTGCGCCGGCACGGCCGGTCGACTCGCCGGCCTGCTCGCCGAGATGGCCGACCTCGACGGCGCCCCGGCGGACGAGGCGCCGAAGCGGGTCGGCGGCATCGCCCGGCACGCCGGGGCCGTCCACCCCGGCCACGGGCCGGTGTTCCAGACCGACATGGCGCGGCCCCTGGCCGGCGACCGGCTCACCGCCCGGGTCGGCGAGGCCTGCGCCCAGGCGGCCGAGCTGCTTCTCCGGCTGTCGCCGCAGCCGCTCGGCTGCGCCGAACTGTCGGCCCACCGCGGCGCGTTCACCCAGCGCTACGGTCACGACCGGGAGGTGCCCCTGCTGGAGCTGCTGGACGAGCACACCGGGATCGGCCCGCTCCCGCACGCGCACGGCGCCGGTCAGGCACTGCCGCCCGACGTGGCCGCCCGGCGCGCGGCCACGCTGACCGACCTCGCCCTCGGCGCCCTGCGGGACGGGCGGCGCGCCGTCGAACTGACCGACGCCCTGCTGGCCGACCTCGGGACCCGGGACCCCGCGGCCTCACCCGCGCCGCTCTCCCTCGAACTGTCCGCCTTCGTCGCCTCCGCCTCCCCCGAGGCCGTGGACCGTGGGGACTTCCTCCTGGTCGTCGGGCCCAACCTGGGCGCCAGCAGCGCCGGCCGCTCGCTCGGACGGTTCGCCGACCTCCTCGCGCCGCAGGGCCCGGCGGCACTGCGCGCCTTGGGCGAGGCCGAGTCCCGGGCCTGCTCCGACACCGCCCTGCCCGCCGAGGTCGTCTACCTCCCGGCGAACCACCGGATGGCGAACGTCGTGGTGCGCCCCGCCGTCCACGGGCACGAGATCGTTCTCGACGTGCCCGCCGGAGTGCCCGCCGAGCGGGTCGTCCCGCTCGACGACATCCTGGTCGGCATCCTGCACGACCGCTACCGGCTGCGGTCACGGCGGCTCGACACCGTGCTGCGCCCGACCGCACGCCACATGCTCAACACCCATCAGGCGCCCGCCGTCTGCCGTTTCCTCGACGAGGTCGCCCGGGACGGCTCACCCGAGTTCGCGGCCTTCGACTGGGGCCCGGCGGCCGGCTTCCCGTTCCTACCCAGAGTGCAGTACGGCCGGATCGTGCTCGCCCCCGCCCGGTGGCTGCTGCGCCCGGCCACCGACGACGGCACCGGCGACGGCGGGAACGGCGACGGCGGGAACGGCGGCGGAAGCGGCGACGGCGGGGGCCGGCCGGCCGACGCCGAGGCCTTCGCCGCCCACGTGGCCGCCTGGCGCGCGCGGTGGTCGGTCCCGGCGCACCTCTACCTGACCATGGCCGACAACCGGCTGCTGCTCGACTTCGACGACCCCGGCCAGGTGGAGCAGCTGCGCGCCGAGGCCCGCAGCGGCCGGTCCGGGCCGCTCGTGCTCCAGGAGGCGCTGCCCGACGCCGCCGACGCCTGGGTGCCGGGCACGGACGGCGTCTTCGTGAGCGAGTTCGTGGCACCGCTCGTCCTCCGCCCGCAGCCGGCGCCCCCGCCGGCGCCCGCAGCGCTGGCCGCACCGCGGGCCACACCGCTGACCGCACCGCGGGCCGGCCCCGCGCCGGCGGTCGCGCACGGCAACGGCCGCCCCGTCCCGGTCCGGGACCGGCTCCGCCTGCCGGGCAGCGACTGGCTGTTCGCCAAGTTCTACTGCGACCGCGACCAGGAGGACGGCCTGCTGGCAGGCCCCCTCGGGCGCCTGTGCGAGATGGCCGAGGTCTCCGGGCTCGCGCGCCAGTGGTTCTTCATCCGGTACGCGGACCCCGACCCGCACCTGCGCCTGCGCTGGCAGGGCGGCCAGGAGGCCCTGACCCGGCACCTGCTCCCGGAGGTCGCCCGGCTCGCCGCCGAGCTCACCGAGCAGGGCCTGGTCTCCCGGCTGGTGATCGACACCTACGAGCGCGAACTGGAGCGGTACGGCGGTTCGGAGGGGACCGATGTCAGCGAGCAGGTCTTCTGCGCCGACAGCCGGGCCGTCCTGCGGCTGCTCGCCGAGTCCGGGCCGGATCCGGGGCACACCCCGGCCACCCCGGCCTCCCCGGCCACCCCGGCCTCCCCGTTCGACGGCGACCTCACCGAGCTGGCCGCCGTGAGCACCGACGACCTGCTCGCCGGGCTCGGCCTCGGCGCCGAGGAGCGCCTGCTCTGGTACACCGACCAGGCCCGGCAGTTCCACGGCTCCGCCCGCCGCCAGGCCGGCGAGGACTACCGCGTGCGGCAGCGACGCCTGCGCGCCCTGCTCGGCACCCCGCAGGGTCCGGCCCTGCTGGGCGGCTCGGTGCGGGAGATCCTGGAACAGCGCCGCGGCGCGCTCGCCGAGGCCGTCGGCCGGCTGTCCGGCCTGGAGGCCGCCGGGTTGCTCACCACGAACCGGGACCGGCTGCTCGGCAGCTACGTCCACCTCCACTGCAACCGGCTGCTGGCCGGGCGGTACCCGGCGGAGGGGCTGCTGGTCCAGATGCTCCAGCGCACCCGCAAGGGCCTGAGCGTGGGGCCGGCACCCGCACCCGCACCCGCACCCGGCCGGAACCGCCCGTGAGGCCCCGCCGATTCGCCCGCCGGCCCCGCCGGTCCCGCTACAGCTTCGCCGCCGAGAAGGTGTCGCACTGCGCGAGGTCGCCGCTGCGGTAGCCGGTGGTGAACCAGGCCTTGCGCTGCTCGGAGGAGCCGTGCGTCCAGGCCTCCGGGTTGATCCGCCCGGTGGCCTGCTGCTGGATGCGGTCGTCGCCGACGGCCGCGGCCGCGTCCAGGCCCTGGGCGATGTCCTGGTCGGTGAGGGAGGCGATCAGCGGGCGTCCGGTGGAGGGCTGCGGGGTGGTGGTGGCGTGGTGGGCCCACACCCCGGCGTAGCAGTCGGCCTGCAGTTCCAGGCGTACCGAGGCGCTGTTCGCGCCCTGGCGGTCGTTCCCGACCTTCTGCATCGTGCCCGTGAGGGTCTGGATGTGGTGGCCGTACTCGTGGGCGACGACGTAGGACTCGGCGAAGGGGCCGCCCTTGGCGCCGAAGCGGGCGGAGAGCTCGTTGAAGAAGCCGAGGTCGACGTAGGCCTTCTTGTCGCCGGGGCAGTAGAACGGGCCGACGGCCGAGGTCGCCGGCCCGCAGGCGGTGGAGACCCGGTCGGTGAACAGCACCGTCTCGGCGTTCTTGTACGGGACGTTGGTGCGGCGCGGCAGTTCGGTGCGCCAGAACTCCTGCAGGCTGTTGGTGACCGCCACGATCCGGCAGTCCTGGCGCTTGTTGGCGTCCGCGCCGGTCTTGCAGGCCTGCTGGGCCTCGCCGGCGGTGCGCACGCCCGAGGAGGAGGAACCGGAGCCGGAGCCGCTGCCGGAGGACAGACCGAGCAGCTTCGGGTCGACGCCGAGGACGACAGCGATCAGCACGGCGATCAGGCCCACGGCCCCGCCGCCGATGGCGATCTTCCCGCCCGGGATGCCGCGCCGGTCGTCCACCTGCGAGGTGTCGAGGTCGCCCTGGTCGTCGAACTGCATGCCCTGCCTGCCCGGTTCCGTACGTGTTCCGCCCTGCTGGTGACGGTCTGTGCCGTCGGCGGCCCGCCCAGCCTACGGGCAGCGGCCCCGGGCGTGGCGCGCCGGGGCCCGGGGATGAGGGGAGCCGGGGGCCTTCAGGCCTGCACCCGCGCTGACGCGTGCGCCTGCGCTCACACCTGCGCCTGCGCCTGCGCCTGTGCGCCGACGACGCGCAGCAGCTGCAGGCGGGAGGCGGACTCGCTGCCGGGTGCGGCGGTGTGCACCAGCAGCAGCTGGTCCTCGCCGCCGGCGGCCAGCACCTCGCACTCCAGCTCCAGCTCCCCCACCACCGGGTGCCGCACCCGCTTGCGGCCGTTGCGCCGCCGGGCGACCTCGTGCCGTTCCCAGTGCGCGGTGAACTCCTCCCCGGTGGCGAGGAGTTGCTGCAGCAGTTCGGCGGCGCGCCGGTCCCCGGGGCGGGCGGAGCGGGCCGCGCGCAGGGCGGCGACGTGGGCGCGGGCCAGGTCCTCGTGGTCCTCGGGCGGGAACAGCTCCCGGCTGCGGGGTTCGGTGAACCAGCGCAGCAGCAGGTTGCGCCGCTCGGGCGCCAGGGCCGCGGTGTCGCCGAACACGGCGCCGGCCATCGGGTTCTGGGCGAGGACGTCGCCGAGGTCGGTGACGACCTGGGCGGGGGTGTCGTGCAGGCGGTCCAGGATCAGCAGCAGCCCCGGGCGTACGTGTCCGAGCGGCCCGTGCCGGCGCGGCGGCTCGTGCCCGGCGAGGCGGAACAGGTGGTCGCGCTCGTCCTCGCTCAGCCGCAGCGCCCGCGCGAGTGCCGCCAGCAGCTGCGGCGAGGGCTGCGGGCCGCGCCGCTGCTCCAGGCGCGCGTAGTAGTCCACCGACAGCCCGGCCACCTGCGCGACCTCCTCGCGCCGCAGTCCGGGCGTGCGCCGCCGGGCGCCGGGCGGCAGCCCGAGGTCGGCGGGGGTGAGCCGGGCCCGGGCCCGGGTGAGGAAGTCGGCCAGCGCCGTTCGGTCGATCATGCCCCCAGCATGGCCCGCGGGGGCGGGCCGCTGCCAGGGACCGCCGGTCCCCGGCTGCGCGCGGCTCCCCCGCCCGCGCCCGTCCCGCCGATAGCGTGACGGACGCAAACATCCCTGTGCGGAACGGTTGGTGATGGAATGTCCGATGCGGCGAAGCGGCGCATCTTCGCGATGCTGGACGCCGACGGCGACGGTGTGATCACCCGCGGCGAGTACCTCGCCCGGGTCGACCGGGCCGCCGCGGCCTTCGGGCGCGGCCCGCAGGACCCGCTGGTCGCGGCGGCCCGGGCGGCCCACCGGGAGGTGTTCGGGCGGATGGACGGCGACGGGGACGGCGGTGTCACCTTCGAGGAGTACCGCGACTGGGCCGGTCACGAGACCTTCGAGCAGACCTGCCGGCCCGCCCTGGGCTCGCTGTTCGACCTCGCCGACGGCGACGGCGACGGGCGCCTGACCCGCGAGGAGTTCACCGGGCTGCGGACGGCGAGCGGCAACCCGGCCGAGGGGGCCGACGCCGCGTTCGACGCCCTGGACCCCGACGGCGACGGCACCGTGGACCGCGCCGCCTACCTGGCGGCGATCCACGCCTTCCTCACCACCGGCTCCTCCCCCATGGCCGGCGCCTACGGCGACGTCCGCCCGGGCCTGCGGGAACCGTCCGCCCGCTGACCGGCCCGCCGGCCGGGGACCCGCCGCACGCGCGCCCCCACCGGGAAACCCGGGTGCCCCGCCGGTGGGGCCGTGCGAGCATCGGCGGGTGATCGACATCGAGGAGCCGTCCGGCGCCGACCTGATCGGCAGACGGCTGCTGAAGGTGACCGCGGCGTGGCACCACCACGGCGACGACGAGCCGTCGCTGCTGCACCTGTGGCTGCATCTGGAGGGCCTGGGCCCGGTGCTGTTCCACACGCCGTCGACCGGCCTGTCACTGCGGGCCGAGCGGCCGCACGGGCCGTACGCGATGGCGCAGTACGGCAGCGTCCGCGTGACCGATGACCCGCCCGGCGTCCCGCTGACCGGGTTCGTCGGGCAGCCGGTCCGCGCGGTGCGGGAGATCGGCTACGCCGACGGCCGGGTCGCCTTCACGGCCGGCCTCACCTTCCGGTTCCCCGGCGGGGACGTCCGACTGTTCGCCCTCGTCGACGAGTTGACCATCGCCGACGACCGGCACCCGGGCCCGGCCGGGGCCCACCTGCACGAGGGCCCGGACCTCACGCGGGCGGCCGGCGCAAGACCTGCCGGCGCATCACCGGGCGGCGCTTCACCGGGCGGCGCAAGACCTGCCGGCGCTTCACCGGGCGACGGAAAGGGCTGAGTCGATGGCCACCCACCCCGGCCGCGACTACGCGGTCGTCGCGATGTACTCCGTGGCCGAGGACGCCTGGCACCTGGAACTGGAGTTCCTCCGCGAGCAGCGCACCCTGGCGGTCGCGGTCGTCCCCGACGAGGACCCGGCCCGCGAGCCGACGGTGAGCTTCGATCCCCAGGAGCGCTGCCCGGACGTCCCGTTCGAGGTGCTGCGCTGGTTCGTGGAACAGGTCGAGGAGGAGATCCGCACCTCCCGCGCCTGGATGCGGCTGCGGCCCGGGCTGGTGGAGGTGGTCCACCGCCTGCGCCGGGAACACGCGGGCGCCGTCGAGGACGCCGACTTCCCCGGCGTCCTCGCGCGGCTGCGCGACGCCGTCGCCGCGGCGGACCTGCCCGCCGTCCTGGCGGCCGCCTTCGGGCGGGGCCCCGACGGCAGCGAGTTGAGCGGCGGGCAGGCCCTGCGGATCGTCGAGGAGGCCGCAGCGGCCCGCTGACGGCCCGGGGGCCGCAACCCTCGGGTTGCGACCCCCGGACGAGGTGAAGCTGCCCGTGATCCCCGACCCGATCGAACGCACCATCGTGATCAACGCCCCCGGGGAGCGGGTCCGGTCCGCCCGGTGGGAGCACCGTCTCGACGCGATCAGGGAGCTGTCGGAGGACGCCACCGCCCCGTGAGCCCGTCGGCGATCCCCGTCGCCGGCCGGCCAGCGGGCCCAGCCAGGGACCGCCGGTCCCTGGTTCGGGAGGTCTCTGCCGCGCCACACGGTGCGCGGGCAGGGTGGTGGGTGTCGAAGAACGGCAGTGACTTCCCTGGAGGGGACGGACGATGACGACGATCCTGGTGACGGGCGCGACCGGTTCGGTGGGCAGCCGGCTGGTGCCGCGACTGGTGCGGTGGGCCGGGGCGCAGGGCTCCTCGGTGCGGGTGCTGGTGCGCGACGAGCGGAAGGCGGCCGCCCTGGCGGGCCTCGGCGTGCAGGTGGTGACCGGCGACCTGTGCGAAGAGGCGGACCGGGCACGGGCGTTGGCGGGGGCCGACGTGGTGCTGAACGTGGCGGCGGCGCTGCGCGGGGTGCCGGACGAGGCGGCGTGGGCGGTCAACCGGGACGCGGCGGTGGCGCTGGGGCGCGAGGCCGCGAAGGCGGGGGTGGCGCGGTTCGTCCACACCAGTACGAACCTGGTGTACGGGCGGGGGCTGGGGCGCCCCGCGGTGGAGGGCGACCGCCTGGCGCCGGACCCGGCGTGGGGGGTGTACGCGGCGTCCAAGGCGCAGGCGGAGGCCGGTCTGCGCGCGCTCGGGGACGAACTGCCGCTGGTGGTAGCGCGGTTGGCGTTCGTGTACGGGGAGGGCGATCCGCACCTGGCGCAGTCGCTGCAGTGGGCGGCGTCCTGGCCCGCGCACCAGCGCCTGGCGGTGGTGCACCACGCGGACGTGGCGCAGGCGCTGTGGCGGGCGGTGACCGTGCCGGGCATCGAGGGGCGCACCTACAACGTGGGCGACGACGCGCCGCTGACGGCCTGGGACCTGCACGCGCTCAACGGCCGTACGCACCCGGGCGGTTCGCCGCAGGCGCCGTTCGACCCGTGGGAGGGGCAGGTGTCGACGGCGGCGGCGCGCCGGGAGCTGGGCTGGCGTCCGCTGTACCCGTCGGCGTGGGCGGCGGCCGAGGCCGGGGCGCTGTAGCGGACGCTCACGCGCACCCGCCGCCGCACGCGCCACCGCCGCCGCACGCGCCACCGCCCCGCACGCGCGCCGGACCCGCACCCGCACCCGGCCCTCCCCGGGGCGGGGAGGGCCGGGCAGCGGGCTCAGCCGGCGCTCGCGGGTGCGGGCGCGTAGCCGGCCGGGCGGCTGGTGAAGGTGCCGCGGCCCTGGGTGCGGCTGCGCAGGCGGCCCGCGTAGCCGAACAGTTCGGCCAGCGGCACCAGCGCGCTCACCCGGGCGGTGCCGCCGTGTCCGGCCGTGGTGGCCCGGACGTGGCCGCGGCGGGCGGCGAGGTCGCCGAGGACGGTGCCCAGCGCGTCCTCGGGCACGGTGACCGTCACCTCCGCGACCGGCTCCAGCAGGCGCATCCGCGAGGCCCGCAGCGCCGCGCGCAGGGCGAGGCGGGCGGCGGTGCGGAAGGCGAGCTCGGAGGAGTCCTTGGGGTGGGTGGCTCCGTCGGTGAGGGTGACGGCTACGCCGGTGACCGGGTGGCCGCCGAGCGGGCCCTCGGCGAGGGCGTCGCGGCAGCCCGCCTCCACGGCCTGCACGTACTCGCGCGGCACCCGCCCGCCGGTGACGGTCGAGGCGAACGCGAACTCCCCGTCGGCGTCGTCCGCGAGCGGGCGGACGTCGAGCACGAGGTGCGCGAACTGGCCTGCGCCGCCGTCCTGTTTGGCGTGCCGGTACACGAAGCCGCCGACGCCTTCGACCAGGGCCTCGCGCAGCGCGACCGTCGGCGCCCCGGTGACCGCCTCGATGCCGCTGTCGCGGCGCACCTTCTCCACCGCGACCTCCAGGTGCAGCTCGCCCAGGCCCGACAGGGTGCGCTGGCCGGTCTCCGGGTCGGTGGCCAGGCGCAGCGAGGGGTCCTCCTCGGCGAGGCGGGCCAGGGCGGCGGCGAGCTTGTCGGTGTCGGTGGCGCGGCGGGCCTCGACGGCGACGGTGACGACCGGTTCGGCGCTCACGGGTGCCTCCAGGCGGATGGGGTGGTCGGGGTCGCACAGGGTGGCGCCGACGCGGGCGGCCTTGGGGCCGATGACGGCGACGATGTCGCCGGCGCGGGCGTGGTCGGTCTCGCTGTGGCGGTCGGCCATCACCCGCAGGATGCGGGCGACGCGTTCGGTGCGGCCGGTGGTGGTGTCGAGCACGGTGGCCCCCTTGTGCAGGGTGCCGGCGTACAGGCGCAGGTAGGTCAGGCGGCCGGTGGGGGCGGCGACGACCTTGAACGCCAGGGCGGTCAGGGGCTGTTCGGGGTCGGCGGTGCGCTGCTGTCGGGTGCCGTCCTCGCCGTGGTCGGCGGCCCGTACGGGCGGGACGTCGAGCGGGGAGGGAAGGTAGGCGACGGCGGCGTCCAGCAGGGGTTCGATGCCGCGGTTGCGGTAGGCGGAGCCGCACAGCACGACCACGGCCTCGCCGGTGCGGGTGAGTTCGCGCAGGGCGGTGGCCAGGGTCGCGGCGGTGACGGTGCCGTGGGCACAGAACTCCTCCAGGGCCTCGGGGTTCAGTTCGGCGACGGCCTCCTCCAGGGCGCGGCGGCGTGCGGCGGCCTCGGCGGCCAGGCCGGCGGGCACCGGGGTCTCGGCGGCCGGGGTGCCGTCGTCGTGCCAGGTGAGGGCGCGCAGGCGCAGCAGGTCGACGACGCCGGTGAAGGACTCCTCGGTGCCGATGGGCAGTTGGACGGCGAGCGGGCGCGGGTGCAGGCGTTCGCGGATGGAGGCGACGGCGGTGTCCAGGTCGGCGCCGGCGCGGTCGAGCTTGTTGACGAAGGCGATCCTCGGCACGCCGTGGCGTTCGGCCTGGCGCCAGACGGACTCGCTCTGCGGCTCGACGCCGGCGACCGCGTCGAACACCGCCACCGCGCCGTCCAGGACGCGCAGCGAGCGTTCGACCTCGTCGGCGAAGTCGACGTGGCCGGGGGTGTCGATGAGGTTGATCCGGTGGCCGGCCCAGGCGCTGCTGACGGCGGCGGCGAAGATGGTGATGCCGCGGTCGCGTTCCTGGGGGTCGAAGTCGGTGACGGTGGTGCCGTCGTGGACCTCGCCGCGCTTGTGGGTGGTGCCGGTGAGGTAGAGGATCCGCTCGGTGACGGTGGTCTTGCCGGCGTCGACGTGGGCGAGGATGCCGAGGTTGCGGACGGCGGCGATGGTGGCTACGCCGGTGGCGGTGGTGGTGCTGGTGGTGTGGGTGCGCATGGCCCGGTTGCCTTTCGAGGCGTTTCGGTACGGGGTGGGCGCGCGATTGCCGGTGCCGGCGGGCCGTCGGACCCGGGTGGTCCCGCAGGGGCCGCAGGGGGCCGCGGGGGCGGGGACCGGCCGGGGCATGCCTGGCTGTGCCTGGCTGTGCCGGGTTCAGACGGTGGCGGCACCGTTCCGGTGCCGGCCGCGCAGCGGGCACCGGAAGGACGGGGACACCAGGATCACCTCGTACCGCGACGCGGGAGAGGGGGCGGCGGCGCACTGCTTCGGCACGGCCGCTCGCCCCCTCTCTCGTCTCGTTCGTCGGCTCGGTGGGCCGCGCGTCGGGGCGCGGCCGCGTGGCGAGTGTAGGGAAGGCCGCTCGCCCTTGGCGACGGGTTTTACGGCGGGTTCTACGGGGCCGGTGTCCCGAAGCGCAGGACCGGCTCGGACCAGCCGTCGTCGCGCACCCCGGCGTCGAGGGCGGCGCCGATGGCCCGTTCCTCGTAGCCGAAGTGGGAGTCCATGATGGCGGCCAGTCCGTCGAGTTCGCGCCCGATGGCCTCCAGGTCGGCGGGGGCGGCGGTACTCGCGGGGGCGGTGGCGGGGTCGGTGGCACTCGCGGGCTCGGGCAGGGCGGCGGCCTGTTCGGCGAGGTCGCGCACCCGGGTGAGGATGGCGGAGATGAACCCGTGGTCCTCGACGAGTTTGGCCACGGTCGGCGCCACGTCGGGCCGCTCGCGCAGGAGTTGGGCGAAGAGGCCGTCGTCCTCGCCCTGGTGGTGGTTGGTCAGGGCGGTGCAGAAGGCCAGGCAGTGGGTGAGGAGGGTGTCGTCGCCGTCCGGGCGGCGGTGCCCGAGGCCGGCGCGGACGGCGGCGAGACGGCGGCGCAAGTCCTGGTGCGCGCGGGAGAGTTCAAGGCTGAGGGCGGCCGTACGGCCGTCGGAGGGGGAGGCCACGGGGGGCGGTCCCTTTCGGTCGTGCACCTCCATGCCTGACGCAGTCCGTCACCGGCACGCGATGCCGGCGCCAGCAGATCACGTCACCCCGCGCCCGGGCAAGCACGCCCCGGCACGGGAGGCGCGGCGGAGGACTCGACGAAGGGTACGGCAGCGGGCCCGTCGGCAGGCTCGTCGGTGAGCTCGGCAGCGGGCCCGTCGGCAGGCTCGTCGGCGGGCTCCTCGTCGGCGCGGGCGCGCGGCCGCCCGAGGAGGATCCCGGCCGCCACCAGCGCCAGCCCCGCCCCCTGCCGCACCCCGAAGGGGTCCCCGTCCAGCACGGTGCCCAGCAGCACCCCGGCCAGCGGATTGAGCAGGCCGAGCAGCCCCACCGTCCCGGCCGGCAGGTGGCGCAGCCCAGTGAACCAGCAGGTGAAGGCGAGGGCGGTGGCGATCAGGGTGCTGTAGCCGAAGGCGAGCAGGGCGGGGGCGTCCATCGCCGGGGGCGCACCCTCGGCGGCGGCGGCGAGGGGCAGCAGCAGCAAGGCGCCAGCGGTCAGCTGCCAGGCGGTGGCGGCCAGCGGGTCGGCGCCCTCGCGCCAGCGGGCGGCGAGCACGTAGCCGACGGAGGAGACCAGCATCGCCCCGGTGGACGCCGCCAGTCCCGTCCAGCCGATCGCGCCGCCCCTGCCGAGCAGGGTCAGCGCGACCCCCGCGAGGCCGACCAGCGAGCCCGCCAGGTGGGCGCGGTGCGGGCGGCGGCCGGCCAGCGCCCAGGCGGTGAGCAGCATCGCCAGCGGGGAGGCGGCCATGACGGTGGCGGCGGCGCTGGTGGGCAGCAGCTGGGAGGCGAGGTAGAGCAGGACGAAGAAGAGCGCGGTGTTGAGCAGGCCGAGCAGCGCGCTGCGCCACCACCACGGCCCGTGCGGGCGGCGGCGGGCCAGGGCGAGCAGCAGCAGTCCGGCGGGCAGGGCGCGCAGTGCGGCGCCCCACAGGGGGCGGTCGGCGGGCAGGTAGGCGTGGGTCACGTAGTAGTTGGCGCCCCAGGCGAGCGGGGCGAGGGCGGTCGGCAGCACCCATCGCACATTGACTTCCATGGAAGACAATATAGCTTCCCTGGAAGCTATAGGGGTAGGGTGGATGCCGTGGAACACCCAGGACAGGACCCCGGGCAGCACGCCCGCCGCACCGGCAACGCCGATCGCACCGACCACGTCGCGCGGATCCAGGCCGACTGGCGGCGCGAACGCCCCGACCTCGACGTCTCCCCGCTGGCCGTCATCGGCCGTCTGCACCGCCTCGCCGCCCGCCTGACCGCCGAACTCACCCTCGTCTACCAGCGCTACGGCCTCGGCGAAGGCGAGTTCGACGTGCTCGCCGCACTGCGGCGCGCCGGCGCCCCCTACGAGCGGGCCCCCGGCGAACTGGCCGCGCACACCATGGTCACCACGGGCGCGATGACCAAGCGGATCGACCGCCTGGAGCGCGCCGGGCTGGTCGCCCGCCGCCCCGCCGAGGACGACCGGCGCGGGCGCGTCGTCGCCCTCACCGAGGCCGGCCTGCGCCTGTTCGACGAGGCGTTCACCGCCCACATCCACAACGAGCATCGCCTACTCGCCCACCTCGCCCCCGAGGAGGCCGCCGCGCTGCAGACCCTCCTCACCACCTGGCAGGACCGCCTGGACGACACCGCGCAGGACCGCCACGACCGGTGACCGCGGACGGACGCCCGCGGGGGGCCGACGGCTGCGGGGGCCGACGCCTCCGCCCGGCGACAATGTGACCCATGACCAGCACACCGCCGCCCCCGGACGCCCCGCAGCCCTCCCCGGCGATGCCGCCCGGCTGGGAGAACCCCGCCGTACGGGCCGACCGGCGCCTGGTGGAGATGCTGCAGGAGCTGCGGGTGCTGCAGACCGGCGTGCAGATCGTCTTCGCCTTCCTCCTCGGCATCGCCTTCACCCCGCGCTTCACCGAACTCACCGACGACCAGCAGGACATCTACATCGCCACCCTGCTGCTGACCGTCGTCGCCGCGGCCGTCCTCGCCACCCCCGTCGCCCTGCACCGCGGCCTGTACCACCACCCCGCCAAGACACGGATCGTCACCGTCTCCACCCGCATCGCGCAGATCGGCCTGGTGCTGCTCGCCAGCGCCCTGACCGGCGCCGTCCTGCTGGTCCTCGACGTCGTCCTCGGCACTGCGGTGGCCGTCCCGATCGCCTGCGTCATCGCGCTGACCTTCACCGGCCTGTGGTTCGTGCTGCCCTGGTCCGTCCGCCGCGCCGCCACCCACGACCAGGACTGACCCGCCCCCCGGGGACCCGCCCCGGGGGTCCGCCGCCCGCACCCCGCCGGATTCGTGCATGCCCCCGGCGCCTACCGTGGCCGTATGCACACCGACGACAGCCCGTGGGACGTCCTGCTGATCGGCGGGGCCTCCGGGGTCGGCAAGAGCCGCGCCGCCGCCCGCCTGGCCGCCCGGCACGGGGCGTTCACGGTGGAGTTCGACGACGTCGTCGCCGCCCTCCAGGCCGCCACCACGGCGGCCACCCACCCCGGGCTGCACCACTTCACCGGCCCGGCCCCGGCCGGGGGCGCCGAGCGCGTCCTGGAACTGCAGATCGCCACCGCCCGCGCCCTGGAGGCGGCCCTGCTCGGCGTCGTGCGCAACCGCCTCACCGTCGACGTGCCCGCCGTCGTCGAGGGCGACTACCTGACCCCGGCCGCCGCCGCCCGCGCCGCCGCCGAGGCCGCCGGGCAGGGGCGGCGGGTACGGGCGGTCTTCCTCCACGAGGACGACCCGGCCCGCATCGCCGCCAACTACGCCGACCGCGAGCCCGACTGCGGCCCCCAGCCCGAACGCGCCGCCGTCAGCGCCCGCTACTCCGCCTGGCTCGCCGCCCAGGCCGCCGCCCACGCCCTGCCGGTGCTCGACTGCCGCCCGTACGCCACCCTGCCCGAACGCCTCGCCGCCGCCCTCGCCTGACCTACCCGGCCGCCCCGGCCCCGCTCCCGGCCACCGCCCCGGCCTCCCCGGCCGGGCGCGCGTGGTGACCGGCCCTCACCCCGCCCCCGCCCCGAACCGGCGCTGGTACGCCGACGGCGTGATGCCCGTCTCGCGGCGCATCAGCGCCCGCAGGTTGGCCGCGGTGCCCAGCCCGCTGCGCCGGGCGACGACCTCGAAGCGCCGCTCGCCCCGCTCGATCAGCCGGCAGGCCAGGGCGAGCCGCTCCCCCGTCAGCCACGCCAGCGGGGTCGTTCCCAGCTGCGCCCGGAAGCGGCGGTGCAGCGTCGCCGGGCTGACCGCCGCCCGCCCGGCGAGGTCGGCCACCGTGAGCGGCGCGTCCAGCCTCTCCTGCGCCCAGGCCAGCACGGGCGCCAGCGACTGGTCCGGCAGGTCGGGCATCGGCCGCTCCACGAACTGCCGCTGCCCGCCGTCCCGGTGGGCCGCGAAGACCAGCCGCCGGCTCACCGCGTTGGCGACCTCCGCCCCGTGGTCGCGCCGCACCACGTGCAGCCCGAGGTCGAGCGCGGCCGCGCTGCCCGCAGCGGTGAGGATGTCGCCGTCGTCCACGAACAGCACGTCCGTTTCGAGGCGGACGGAGGGGAAGCGGGCCCGGAAGGAATCCGCCCACTGCCAGTGCGCGGTGGCCCGCCGCCCGTCGAGGACCCCGGCCTCGGCCAGGGTGAACGCCCCGCTGCAGAAGCCCATCAGCCGCGCGCCGCGCGCGTGCGCCCGGCGGACGGCGTCCAGCACCGCGCGGCGGCGGGGCACCTCGGGGTCGGGGCGGTTGGGCACGATCAGGGTGTCCGCGTCATCGGCCGCCTCCAGCCCGGCGACGCCCGTGAGCGTGAAGAACCCGTCCCGCATCAGGGTGCGGGGCCCGGGCGAGCACAGCCGGAAGTCGTAGAGGTCGCGGCCGATCTCCGGCCTGCGCAGACCGAACACCTCGGTCGCGCACCCGAGCTCGAAGGGGTTGGAGTTCTCGTCCACGATCACGACCACCCGGTGCACGCCCGCCGCGCCGCCCCGGTGCGAGGATTCTTTCGACATGTGCGATTCCTAGCACTCCCGCCGGCCGGCCGGTACCCGCAGGATGGGCCCCATGAACAGCCTGCCCATCCCCCTGGACGAGGCCCTGGCCTCCTTCGACGCGCTGTGGAGCCCCCGCATCGTCACCCGCGTCAACGACTACGACGTCCGCATCGCCAAGGTCCACGGCGACCACGTCTGGCACGCCCACGACGACACCGACGAGTTCTTCCTCGTCCTCGACGGCGAACTGCGCATCTCCCTGCGCGAACCCGGCGGCGAGCGCACCGTCGTGCTGCCGCGCGGGTCGGTCTTCACCGTCCCGCGCGGCACGGAGCACAGGCCGTCCGCCCCGGACGGCGCCGCGATCCTCATGTTCGAACCGACCGGCACCCCGACCGTCGGCGACCGCCACGACGAGATCCCCGACCACGTGGACGCCACCACCGGCCACACCCTCGGCACCTGACCCCGACCCTGCCCCGCCCCGCTCCGCACAGGAAGTAGGCCCCGCCGACTTCCTGTGCACGGGACCGGCCGGAAGGGAACACCCCCCGGACGGCGACTCCGCGCGGGGCGGGGGCGCTCACGCGTGGGGCCTCAGCCTTCCTCGATGTCCGAGATCAGCTTGGTGCTCAGGTCGCTCTGCACCGCCAGCCGGGTGTGCCCGGCGTCCGGACCGGTGCCCCAGGTCAGGGTGACGGTGGTGAACAGGTGCCCGGCGCCGGAGTCGTGGTAGCGCACCTCCCAGCGGGTCGGCACGTCCTGGGCGCGCAGCACCCCGTCGGCGTGGTTGGCTTCCTCCCAGGCCGCCAGCCGCCGGCGCAGGTCCTCGGTGAGGTAGTGGGCGCGCAGCTGGTCGCCCAGGTCGTCGGTGCCGTCGGAGACGGCGTCGATGTAGGCACCGTAGAAGTCGGCGACCCGGTCCACGGCGGAGTCCGGGCTGCCGCTGCGCACGGCGGCGCCGGCCTGGGTGTCGGTGTCGGTCATGAAAGGTCCTCTCGCTCGGGGGCCGGACGGCCTGCTGCCGCCGGCCGGGCCGTTTGACCCGCCCGGGACAACGAGCCCGCACCCGGCCGGTTGCGGCCGTGACCGCCCCCAAGCCGCAGTGAGCGCCGCCCGGTTGGCCAGTGCGGCGGACCGCCGGCTCGGGCGCGGGGGCGGCTGATGCGGGCGCCCTGAGTCAGGTGGGTCGCTGTCCGTGGAGGAGGACGGGCAGGGCGCGGCCGGCGAGGGCTTCGGTGACGCGGGCGGCCTGGGCGGGAGCCATGCGCGCGGGCAGGTCGCGCACGGGGACGAAGCGGGCGCCGAGCAGTCCGCTGCGCTGCTGCGCGGGGACGGTGAGGAGGACGTCGTCGGGGACGGTTCCGCCGTCGAAGACGAGGTTGAGGCGTTCCAGGTGCCGGTCGGCGGGGGTGAAGTCGACGGCGATCACGTCGTTCAGGCGCAGGTGCAGGCCGGTCTCGGCGTGCAGGTGCCGGGCGGCGGCCAGGTGCGGCGGCTCATTCGGTTGGGCGGAGCCGCCGGGCAGGATCATGCCGTCCAGGTAGTCCGGGTCGACGAGCAGGACGTCGCCGCGCCGGTTGCGCACGAGGACGAGGCAGCCGAGCCGGCACACCGGCGGCTTGGCCAGGAGGCGGGGGTCGCGCATCGGGCGGTTCACTTTCGAAGCGTGCGGGACAGGAGGAGGGCGAAGCAGGCCAGCCAGGTGAGGCGGGCGAGGTGATCAGTCGTCATACGTCAGGCGCTCGTAACGCAGCCCCTTGCGCAGGAGGTCGAGCATCCGCAGCAGGTCCAGCGGCCGGGCCGACCCGAGGTCGACCAGGTAGTTGCCGGTGATCCGCCCGTACTCCCAGTCGACTTCGATGGACGACAACGTGACCCCACCGAGCGCGAGCACGGAGACGAGGTCCTCCACGACGCAGGCCGCCTGCCGCCGCTGCTCGGCCGTGGCACGGGACAGCATCGATCCCATCACCACTCCCCCGGCCTCGGGTGCACCTCGAACTGGCGCCACGCGGTGTAGGCGTCCCCGAAGAACGTGAACGAGGCCAACTCGCCCGTCACGCCGCAGCGCAGCCACTCCCCCGTGATCTCGTTACGCACCTGGTAACGCTGCGCGTCGGGATCGAACCGCACCCCGTACCCGTGGGAGTGGGGAACCTGTTCAGGAATCATGGGAAAACAGCCTTCCGCAGTCGAACTTCGACCATCTCGATCGGACTTGCGGCACGAGATCGCGCGCCGCAGGAACAGTCAGATCGTGCCGGTGGATGCGGAGCCATTGCGATGACGGGAAGGCGTCGCTCCGGAGCCATGACAAGACATCATTTAGGCGTCGGAGAAAACGATTTGGAGCTAGCCTGTTGCCATGACGACGCCCAACGAGGCTCTGCGGGCGAAGCGAGCAAACGCCTTGTCCAACGCTGGGAATCCGGGGAGGTACGAGCCCCTCGACCGGTGTACGTTCGTGCTCTTGAGGCTGTCACCAATCTTCCTGTGGACCGCCTCGGGTTCGAAACACCGCAGCTACCTTCCGGGGCGACCCTGGATGGCACAGGAGGGCACGACATGGCCAACAGCGAACCGGGCATACCGGTGCAGGCGGCTCCCGTCCCGGCAGGCGAGGATCACACCGGGGTATGGCTGAGCCGCTACGAGTTCTTCAGCAGCAGCCGCGACGGCTCCTTCACCGGCCTTCACCACGTCGTCCTGACCCAGCGCGGGAACCGCATCACGGGGCGTTCACTCCCTGGCGCTTCGTCCAACCCCGACTCTCCGCTGTCCTTCGACCTGACCGTCGACCGGAACATCGTGACTGGCACCTGGGTCGAGCAGACCGCACCTGACGGCTACTACCAGGGCGCCCGGTACCACGGGGCCATTCAGCTGCTGATCGACCCGACCGGCCGACGCATGGCGGGAAAGTGGGTCGGATTCGGAAAGGAATTCGACGTGAACACCGGCCCCTGGGAGCTCCGGCTGCTCGACAAATCCACTGCGGAAGAAACCCTGGGCCGCTACAGCACACCGCCCGTGGAGTAACTGACCGGCCTCCTTGCGCCACCGCCTCACCACCCCCGCGTAGGAAGTCGGCGGGGCCGACTTCCTACGCAGGGGACCTCTCGGGAGGCTCCCGCGGCCGGGGGGTGTCAGGCGGTCTTGATGGTGCCGCCGTCGATGACGTGGTCGGCGCCGTGGATGTTGGCGGCGCGCTCAGACAGCAGGAAGGCGACCAGGTCCGCGACCTCCTCGGGCGCGGTGAGACGTCCCGAGGCAATGTTGAACTGCCCGGGCAGGACGCGGCTGGCGAAGGCTTCGGTGACGCGGGCGGCCTGGGCGGGAGCCATGCGCGCGGGAAGCTCGCAGCTGGCGGCCCGGGTCGGTGTTACACCTAAGGCGGTGGAACGCTGGCTCTCTGATGCGTCGCTCGTGCCGCATCAGCGGAACCGCTTCGATGTCTGCGCGGCTTTAGGGGTTGATGAACGGGTGATCTGGCCCAACAGCGTCCGGGCGAACGTGAAGACCGGGCACGACCGGGAGGTGTTCGCCGTCTACCCGTACCGATCGGCCTGCCCCCGCTCGGTGTGGGCACAGCTGATCGCCGAGGCGCGGTCCGAGATCTTCCTCGCCGGGTACACCAACTACTTCGTCTGGCTGGAGCAGCCCGCCCTGCTGCAGACCCTGCGGCACAAGGCCGAGAGTGGCTGCCGGGTGCGCTTCCTGCTCGGGGATCCCGACTCCGACACCACGCGCCAGCGTGAGCAGATCGAGGACGTGACCCTCACGGTGTCCACCCGGATCCGGGTCACGCTGGAGAACCTCGCCAAGCTCGCCGGTGTCCCGGGGGTCGAGGCCCGGTTCAGTGCCCCTGAGGACGGCCCGAACCACGTCGGCCTCTCCGTCTTCCGCTTCGACGAGCACGCCCTCGTCACACCCCACCTCGCCCGCACCGTCGGCCACGACTCGCCGCTGATGCATCTGCGGCGCAGCGAGGAGCACGGCATGTTCGACCGTTTCGCCGACCACGTCGAGGAACTCTGGTCCCGGGGAAGCGACATCCGCACGGATGCCCGCAGCTGACCGGGTTTCGGCGCCCGGCCGCTGCGAGGCGCGGCCGGGCGGGCCTTCTGCTTCTTTGCCTCCCGGAGTCCCTACGCTCGCACCCATGAGCAGCCACGCCAGCCCGTCGCCCCTTCACTCCGTGTCGGTCGCAGGAGCGGTCGTGCGGGAGGACGGGCGTGTACTGGCAATCCGCCGGGCCGACAACGGCACCTGGGAGCCGCCGGGCGGGGTCCTCGAACTCACCGAGACCATCGAAGACGGCCTGCGCCGCGAAATCCACGAGGAGACCGGCCTCAAAGTGGGCGTCGACCAACTCACCGGCGTCTAC
Source organism: Kitasatospora sp. NPDC096140 (assembly GCF_040303045.1). NCBI lineage: Bacteria > Bacillati > Actinomycetota > Actinomycetes > Kitasatosporales > Streptomycetaceae > Kitasatospora > Kitasatospora sp. NPDC096140. The sequence continues at coordinate 85,869 of NZ_JBEOUW010000002.1, read as the reverse complement.
AAGAACATGACCCGCGGCATCGTCGCCCTCGTCTTCCGCTGCCACCCCGAAGACGGCACCGAACAGCTCTCTCCCGAATCCACCGCCATCACCTGGCTCACCCCTGACGAAGTCGCCGACCACATGGGCGAGGTCTACGCCGTGCGCATCCTCGATGCCCTGAACCCCGGCCCTCCCCGCATCCGCTCCCACGACGGCCACCGCCTCACCACCCCCGCGTAGGAAGTCGGCGGGGCCGACTTCCTGTGCGAGGTGCCCGGCCGGAGGGAACCCCCGCGGCCGGGGGCTGTCAGGCGGTCTTGATGGTGCCGCCGTCGATGACGTGGTCGGCGCCGTGGATGTTGGCGGCGCGCTCGGACAGCAGGAAGGCGACCAGGTCCGCGACCTCCTCGGGCGCGGTGAGGCGTCCCGAGGCGATGCCGAACTTCCCGGGCAGGCCTGCGAGCAGGGCGTCGTGGTCGACGCCGGCGGCGGCGGCCACCTTGCCACCGAGACGGTCCGGGTCGGTCCACTGCGGGCTGGTCGTGGGGCCCGGGGAGACGGTGTTCACGCGCACGCCGCGCGGGGCCAGTTCCTCGCTGAGCCGCTTGCCGAACTGGGTCAGGGCGGCCTTGGCCTCCGCGTAGCCGACCGGCGCGCCGGCGGGCATGCGGGCGTTGATCGAGGAGATGTTCACGATCGCGCCCCGGCGTTCCAGGATGCTCGGCAGGGCGGCCTTGGTGGTCCACATCGCGCTGAACAGGTTGAGGTCGAAGATCCGCTGCCACTGCTCGTCGTCGCTGTCCGCGAACCCGTTCAGGGACAGGTTCTCCGGGTCGCCCGCGCCGACGTTGTTGACGAGGAGGTCGATCCCGCCGACCGCGGCCAGCGCCCGGTCGACGACCGACCGCGCCCCGTCGCGGGTGCTCAGGTCGACGGACAGGGCCGCGACGGCGACCTCCTCCAGCTCGGGCGTGACGGTCCGGGCGGCACCCACCACCCGGACCCCCTCCGCGGCCAGGTTCCGGGCGATCGCGAGGCCGATGCCGCGACTCGCGCCGGTGATCAGGGCGGTCTTCCCGCTGATACCGAGGTCCATGCTCTCCCCCACTGTAGGAATGACAGGTTCTTGAACTGAAGGTCTAAAATCAGGGCGCGAAAAGGCGCCGCCCGCGGCGGCGCAGCGCCTCAGAGGCCGGCCAGGGCCGTGTCGATGATCCGGTGCAGCACCGGCCGCTCGAAGGTCCGGGTCATGACCCGCAGCCCGGCGAGGGTGGTCTGCAGCAGCAGGGCCTGCGCCCCGGCGTCGACGCTCCGGTCGACGTCGCCGTCCCGCTGCCCCTGCTCGATGCGGGCGGTGAACAGGGCGATCATGCGCTCCTCGATGCGGTGCACCGCGCGGGCGGCCTCCTCGTCCTGCCCGCCGAGCTCCTCGACCGTGTTCTGGGCCAGGCATCCGCGCCGCACCGGCCCGTCCAGGTCCGTGTCCACGAGCAGCACGAAGTACGCGTGGATGCGCTCCCTGGCGGTGCCCGGCCGGGAGAGGAACTCCTCGGTCAGTCCCGAGCCGAGCCGGCCGTAGAGGTCCAACGCCCTGGCGAACAGCTCCCGTTTGGAACCGAAGGCGTGGTACAGGCTGCCCTTGGCCACTCCGGTCGCCTCGGCGAGGTCGGCCGGCGAGGTGGCCGAGTAGCCCTTGGTCCAGAACGTCTCCATCGCCTGCGCGACGGCCACGTCCGGTTCGAAGCCCTTCGGTCTGCCCATGCCGTCACCGTAGTGAGTATTTGACCCGGAGGTCAACTACTCGGCCGCAGGCGCCCGGCCCGCGGCCTGACGGCGTGCCACCTTTCCCCGGGAAGGGCCGGACCCCCGGGCGTTATTCGCAGGCGTACGGCATCGCCGGCGCCCTATCCTGCGCGTCATGATCGACTGGAAGAGCATCGAGGCCGCCGACTGTGCCGTGCCCGCCGGACCGCCCGTGGACGACGTCGTCGACGAGCTGTCCCGCGCGCTGGCGGATCCCGATCCGCTGGTGCGCGACGGCGCGCCCTACGCCGTGCTCGCGACGTGGATATCGCGCGGGGTGATCGGGGCCTCCCGGCGGCTGGAGCTGGGGGACGAGATGGCCGCCCGCTTCACCGACCCGCGGATCGAGGCCCGCGCCTTCGCGCCCCTGGTCCTCGACATGCTGGTGTCCGCCGGGGACTTCAAGGCCGGCTGGGTGGACGCGTTCGAGCGCTGGTACCCGGCGGAGCACGACCTGCGCGGCCACGACGACGTGCTCGGCTGGCTGCACGCGGTGGCCCACGGCGCGGACCTGCTGGCCTCCTTCGGCCGCCACCGCGAGGTGGCGCCGGTGCGGATGCTGGAGCTGGCCGCCACGCGGCTGACGGCGCCCACCGACCACGTCTTCGACCAGCTGGAGGACGACCGCCTGGCCCGGGCCGTCGCCCGCGTCCTCACCCGCACCGACCTGACCGAGCGCGAGGCCGTCGACTGGCTGGAGCCGATCGCCGACCGCTTCGGCGCCGACCGCCTCAGCACCCCGGTGCCCGCCCACCTCAGCAACTGCCTGCGCACCCTGCGCCTGCTCTACGTCCTCGCCGACCGGGGCGTGCGTCCCGCGCCCGACCAGCCCGCGCAGCCGCTTGCCCACCGTGACGCGGTCAAGTCCGCCGTCGCCGCCGTCCTCGACCGGATCGTCAAGCGCTGACACGACCCCCGGTCCCGGGGCCGGGGGGCCTGGCCGGGACCGGGGGTCGTGCGCTGCGGTGGCCGGTCCTCCGGGCGCACGGACTTCGCGTCCCGTCGCCCGGGGTCGCCCGGGGTGGAGCGGCGGCGCGGTGTCACCGGACGATGACCGCCATGTCCTGGTACGTGGCGTAGCCGGCGTCGAAGGCGCCCTCGCTGATCCAGGACTCCCCGCGGGCCGGGTCCTCGACCAGGAACTGTCCGTCACGGACCGCGGAGACGACCACGGTGTGCTCGGACGGCCCGGCGTAGAGCACCTGGCGGCCGTCGTAGGCGGTGTACGAGCCGGCCGCGACGTCGCGCCAGCCGTAGTCGACCCAGACGATCGCCGGATGGCCCGCCGCCACCTGCGCGCGCAGCTCGGAGGGGCTGATGCCCTGCCCCGCCTGCATGACCGCCAGGCCGTAGGAGCCCGCGGCCCGGGCGACCGGCGGGTAGTACACGCCGTAGCCGGTGCCGGCCGTCTCCGAGCCGTTGGGGTCGCCCACGAAGGCGCGGTAGGGATCGCCGGAGAGCGGACCGGAGACGCCGAACTGGTAGTGGACCCGGTCGACGCCGATCCGGGCGAGGATGGCCTGGTCCCCGACCTGGACGCCACGGGAGGCCAGCACCATGCGCAGCGATGCCGCCTCGCAGTCGTTGGCCAGCTGCTGGGAGTAGTGCGGGACCGCGGTGGTGGCGGCGCCCGAGGGTGCGGCGCACAGCAGCGTGGCCGCGCCGGCCAGGGCGGCGGCCAGCGCTGTGAGCCGCCCGCCGCGCGGTAACCGCCTGGCCCTGCGGGGCGTGGACTGCGGCTTCCCCGGGCGGCGGGTGTGCTCGCTCCTCGTCACGGCGCTCCTCGTCATGGCGCTTCTCCTTCGCTGCTTCCCCCTTCCATGGCACCTCGTCCTCGCCCGCCTCGCAGCTGGGGAGGGCGGGGAGCCGGTCACCGTCGCGGGCGGGGAGCCCGTCACCGTGGCCGGGCAGCCGCCGCAGCCTCAGCCGCCACAAGCCTGCCCGGGGCGGGTCATCGGTAGTCTGCGGACCCATGACACGCCTTTGGATCCTGCCGGCCCTGATCGTCCTGTCCGGCGCGGTCGTTGCGGCGCGGCCGGCCGCCGACGGGGACATCGGTACGGCCGCGGCCCTGCTGCTGGTGTTCCTGCTGCTCGCCGCCGTGAACACCCCGCTGGTCTTCCCGCGGTCGGTCAGCGCCGCCGAGGCGCAGCGCCGCAGTGCGGCCGACGGTCGGCCGGTCGTCTTCTGGCGGCCGGGGTGCACGTACTGCCTGCGGCTGCGGTTGCGGCTGGGGCGCAGTGCCGGCCGGCTGCACTGGGTCGACATCCGGCGCGATCCCGAGGCGGCGGCGGCCGTGCGGGCGGTGAACGACGGCAACGAGACGGTGCCGACGGTCTTCGTGGCGGGCCGGGCGCACACCAACCCCGATCCCGGTTGGGTGCGTGAACAGCTCTCGCCGGTCGCGTGACCCGCTGCCCGCCCCGCTGCCTGATCCCCTCGCGGGCCGGGTCGCGGGTCAGCGCTGGATCTCGGCCCGCGCCCTCTCGTCGGGCGTGCCGATGTCCCAGAAGCGGATGGTGCCGCGGGCGCCGGCGTAGGTGCCGGTGCCTCCGGTGACGGCCATGTCGAGCGGGGCGGTCGATCCCTTCGTCCAGAGGGACTGCATCGTCAGGGAGCCGCCCTCGACTTCCATGGTGAGCAGGCACTGCGCGGTGACGCCGGTGTCGTCGGCCTGGATGACCTGGCACGATCCGCCGCCGCGGCCGACGCTGCGGCCGTCCTTGAGGGCGGTGCCGGAGTAGACGTCGAGGTCGCCCAGGCTGGGCCCGGCGGGGGCGAGGTCCACGGCCTGGTACTGCTCGTTGTGGATCTTGAGTTCGAGGACCTCGACGTGGCTCCTGCGCGGGGTGTCGGCGTCCGCGGTTCCCCCTGCGGCGACGGCGATCGCGGCGGTGGCCAGCGTGGCGGCGAGGAGCCGGTTGACCGTCAGGTGCCTGCGGCTGCTGTTCGGGTCGGCGGGCATGGTGGATTCCCTTCGCTGTGGACTCGTGTGCGAACTCCCTCGACGCTATGACCGGCGGGCCGGTGTGTTCCAAGACCAATACGGCTATGGGGCCATGCCCGCGCGGGTATGACCGGCGCTTCCCGTCCCCGTCCCCGGGGCCGTCCGTGCGGTGGTGCCGTGCGCGGGGGCGGTCCGGCGGGGTGTCGTGAGCCGTTCCGGGCGGCGGTGGATAGCATCTGCGCGTCAGTTCCGCCGTGTCGACCGTTCGTTGACGGCCCCGTTGTGCGGCGGACCGGTCCGCAGCTTCTCCGTTCCCGTCGTCGGCGCCGCGGGCATTTCCGCGGGCGCTTTCCCGTCGGAAGGTTCGTGCCATGACTGTCATTTCTTCGGCGGCGCGGTGTCTCGGGGCGGCCGTGCTGGTGCTGGGGCTGACCGCACCGGCCTCGGCCGCGACGGCGCCAACGGCGGCAAGGACGGAGCCGGCCGCGCAGGCCGGCGCGCTGGGGCACGCGGGCCGCTGGCTCACCGACGACCAGGGCCGGGTGGTGACCGTCCACGGCGTGAACCTGGTCGACAAGAAGCCGCCGTACTTCCCCGCGGCCGGCGGTTTCGGCGAGCAGGACGCGCGGTTCCTGGCGGAGAACGGCTTCAACGCGGTGCGGCTGGGCTTCGCGTGGAGCGCGGTCGAACCGCAGCCCGGCGTGTACGACGACGCCTACGTCGAGCAGATCCGCCGGACCCAGCAGCTGCTGGCCCGGTACGGCATCCTCAGCCTCGTCGACTCCCACCAGGACGCGTTCAACGAGTCGGTGGGCGCGAGCTGGAACGGGTTCCCCGACTGGGCGACGTTCGCCGACGGCTACCCGGTGCAGCCGAATCCCGGCTTCCCGCAGGTGTACTTCACGAGCCCCGCGCAGAACCAGACGTGGGCGAACTTCTGGCACGACCACGCCGCGCCCGACGGCGTCGGGGTGCAGGAGCACTACGCGGCGATGTGGGCGCACGTCGCGCAGCGCTTCGCGGACCAGCCGTCGGTGCTGGGCTACGACCTGATCAACGAGCCGTGGCCCGGCTGGGACTACCCGACGTGCTTCCCGGACGGCTGCCCCGCGTTCGAGCGCGGTGTGCTGGCGCCGTTCGAGGCGAAGGCCATGGAGGCGATCCGCGGGGTCGACCGCCGCCACCTCCTGTTCTACGAGCCTTCCCTGACCAACGACTTCGGCACGCCGGACTTCGTGCCGAACCCGACCGGCGACCCGGACGCGGGGCTGAGCTTCCACGACTACTGCTTCGGCCCGGTCGACACCTGTGTGACCAACGGGCTGGAGCGCGCCGCCGCCGACGGCGCCGTCGGGGTGGTGACCGAGTTCGGCGCGACGACGGACGCGGCGAGGCTGACCCGCCTCACCGACCGGTTCGACGAGAACACGGCGTCCTGGATGTTCTGGTCCCTGGCGCAGGACCAGACGCCGGGGCACCCCCAGGAACCGCCGACCGGCCCGAACCTGATGGACCCGGCGATCGTCCGGCCGTATCCGCAGGCGGTCGCCGGCACCCCGCAGCAGTGGCGGTACGACGCCACCACCGGGACGTTCACCCTCGGTTACAGCACCCGCCGCGCCGACTCCGGCGCGCCGTTCGCCGCCGGCGCCCGCACCGAGGTGTTCCTGCCGCAGTCCCTCTTTCCCGACGGCTACCGGGTGGAGAGCCGGGGCGCCACCGTCGTGTCCGCGCCCGGCGCCCGGCTGCTCCAGCTCACCGCCGACCCCGGGCAGGACACCGTGCAGGTGACGGTGACACGGCCCTGAACCGACGGGCCCTGAACCGGCGGGCCCGGGGCCGGGCCGGTGTCCGCTACGCCAGGTCCTTTCGCATGATCGTGCACATGGTCTCGCGGCGGCGGATGGAGCCGTCGGGCGCCTCCTCGTCCCAGGCGTCGGGCCGCCGGTCGAAGGCCGTGTAGCCGAGCCGCTCGTACAGGGCGCGGGCCCGCGGGTTGTCGTCCTCCACGCCGAGTTCGGCCCGCCCGAGGCCCCGGGCGCGGATGCGCTCCTCGGCGCAGCGCACGAGCAGCGAGCCGAGCCCGTGGGACTGCAGGGCCGGGAGCACGGCGAGCTGCCACAGCGTGCCCGCGCCGGGGGCGCTGCGGTAGTCGACGCCGCCGATCGCCACGGGCAGGCCGGTGCCGGTGCACACGGCGAGGTAGTCCACCTCGCCGGCCGCCGCCCGTTCCAACTCCCGTGCGACCTGGCGCAGGTGGGTCGCGGATCCCGACCAGGTGCAGGCTGGCAGGTCGGCGGGCGTCAGGTCACGGACGTGGACGGGGACGGAGAGGGACACGGGGACGGCGGGGGCGGGGGCGGGGGCGGGTGCGGGGGCCCGGTGGGAGTTCATGCCCGTCATCCCACCAAGGCGCCGGATGCCCGCGCGACGGGTTTTCCGCGACCCTGCGACGCGACGCCCCGTCAGTTGCGGGCGGTGGCCAGGAGGGTGTCGGTGGTGGTGACGGTGGCGCCCAGGCCGCGCAGCGCGTGGAGGGCGGCGGTGTGGGCGGGGGCGGCGAGCGCGGTGACGGCGTCCTCGGGGACGGCGACGGGGTGGCCGAGGGTGAGGGCGGTGCGCACGGTCTCGCCGACGCCGTACTCGGTGGTGATGCCCGCGACGACGAGGCGGGCGGCGCCGAGGCGGCGCAGGCGCTCGGCGAGGTCGGTGCCCTCGAAGGCGTCGATGCCGTACTTGGTGACGACCTCGTTGCCGGGGCCGGCGGCGACCTCGGGCGCGAAGCGGTTGAACACGGAGTCCGGGCCGCCGTCACTGCCGTCGAGGCGGGCGTAGCGGACCAGGACGACGGGCCGGCCGGCGTCCTCGAAGGCGGCCTTCAGGCGGGCGGCGCTGCGCACGACGTCGGCGCCGGCCAGCGGGGCGGAGGGGCGGTCGACGATCCACTGCTGGAGGTCGACCAGCACCAGGACGGTGCCCGGGGCGGTTGCGGGGCCGAAGGGGGCGGGGCGGTCGGTCATCGGGGCTTCCTCGGGTGGGCGGTGGCGGGCGGGTGGTGGCGGGTGGACGCTCAGTCGGCGCCTCGGTCGGTGCCTCGGTCGGCGCCTCCGTCGGTGCCGCGCAGGGCGGCGGTGGAGCGGTCCAGGAGGTTGCGCAGCTGGGCCTGTTCGGCCGGGTCGAGGGCGTCGGTGAGGCGCTGTTCGACGCCGCGGGCCAGGGCGTCGGCCTTCCTGGTCAGGGCGTGGCCGGAGCGGGTGAGCCTGGCCACCAGGACCTTCTGGTGGACGCTGGAGGTCTCACGGGTGATCAGGCCCTTGGTCTCCAGGTTGGCCAGGACCGTGGTCATGGTCTGCGGGGTGACCATGCACCCGCGGGCGAGCTGGGCGCCGGACATGCCGGTGGACTGCTGGAGGAGGAGCAGGGTGACGTACTGGGGCACCGTCAGGTCCACGGTGCGCAGTGCGCGGGTCTTCTCGCCGATGAGGGCCTGTTCGGCGCGTTTGATGGCGTGGCCGAGGCGGTCGTGGGGGTTGGCCGGAGCCGGGGCCGCCGGGGCCGCTTCGCCCGCCGGGTCGGTGCTGTGGTCGGTCATGGTGATCGCCTCCCTGGCTCCCCCCGGGTCATGGACTGTGAGGGTTCTACGTTATATCAGGGGGCTGATACACCGCCAGATGCGGGTCCGGGCGCGCCCGCCCGTCCGTACGGCCCGCCGGCTGGCAGGATGGGGCGGCATGGAACGTGTGCTTGGAATCGGCGGGTACTTCCTGCGGTCCGCCGACCCGGCGGCGCTCGGCGCGTGGTACCGCGACTGCCTGGGGCTGGACGCCGACGTGAACGGGCTGTGGTGCCAGGAGGGCGGGCCGACGGTGTTCGCGCCGTTCGACGCCGACACCGACTACTTCGGCTCCCCCGCCCAGCAGGTCATGCTCAACTTCCGGGTCCGCGACCTGGACGCGATGCTCGCGCAGCTGCGCGCCAAGGGGGCGCAGGTCGCCGAGCAGACGCAGGACATGGCGGGCGTCGGCCGCTTCGGCTGGGTCACCGACCCGGAGGGCAACCGCATCGAACTGTGGCAGCCGGCCTGACCGTACGCAGCCGAAGTCGAAGCCTCTCCGGCGCCAACTCGCTTCACGGGAACCCCCGTTCACTCCTGTGCCAGGATGGGGCCATGAAGTCGACACTGCCGTTCGGAGAGGAACTGCGAGCCGCTCTCGGCACGCCCCGCCAGGCCCGCCTGCTGGAGAGCAGCCCGCGGTCGCGGGTGTGGCGGGCGGAGCTGTCCGGCGCTCCGGTGGTGGTCAAGCAGCTGGTCGACGCCCCGGAGGCCGACGAGCGCTACGCCCGCGAGGCGGCCGCGCTGGCCCTCGCCGCCCGGGTGGAGCCGCCCGTGGTGCCGCGGCTGCTGGGCACCGACCCCGCCCGGCGGGTCCTGGTCCTGGAGTACCTGGAGCACCGGCCGCCCGCCGAGGACTGGGTGGTGGACTACGCCGCGGCCCTGGCCCGCCTGCACGCCGCCACCGGCCCCGCCGACGCGGGCGGCGCGCTGCCCGCCTGGCCGGCCCCCGGCCCGGGCGACACCGACTCCTTCCTCGCGCTGGCCACCGCCCTCGGCGTCCCGGCGGCGCCCGCCGTACGGGCCGAAATGGACGCCCTGACGGAGCGTCTGCGCACCGCACCGGGCCACGCGCTGCTGCACGGCGACCCCTGCCCCGGCAACGACCTGCACACCGGCGACGGCGTGCGGTTCGTCGACTTCGAGCAGGCCTCGCTCGGCAGCGGCCTGGTCGAACTCGCCTACCTGCGCATCGGGTTCCCGACCTGCTGGTGCTCCACCGCCCCGCCCGCCGCCCTGCTGGACGAGGCGGAGGCCGCCTACCGCGCCGCGTGGCGCGCCGCGACGGGCACCGAGGCCGGGGACGACCTCACCGACGCGTGCGCGGGCTGGCTGCTGCGGGGCGACGCGCTGGTCCAGCGGGCCGAACGCGGCACCGTCGACCACCTGGCCAGGGCCGTGGAGCAGGACTGGACCTGGGGCACGGCCACCGCCCGCCAGCGGCTCGCCCACCGCCTCGACGTCGTCGCCCGGCTGACCGCCGACGGGGCCGCCGGCGGCGGTCGCGGTGGCAGCGGTGGCAGCGGTGACGGTGGCGGCGGGCTGCGCGCCCTCGGGCTGCTCGCGGCGGACGTCCGCCGGGCCATGCTCGCCCGCTGGCCGCACCTGCGCCCGCTGCCCCTGCTGCGCCCCCGGCAGTCGTAGCACGGCCGCCGGGCACGGCTGCGCCCGGTGCTCCTGCTGCGCCCTGTTCGGCCGGGCCCGGCGTGCGGGTGGGCCCGCGGGCAAAACCGGTGGCAGGGGCGGGCTCCGGGCGGCGAGACTGCCCGGGTGGACACCGCCGTACCGGACCTGCGCATGCACACCGTCGTGCCCGACTACGCCGCCATGCACGCCCTGGTCGCCGACCTGGTGCTGCCCGAGGGCGCGCCGATGTCCGTGACGAGCGCGCTGGACACCTCCCGCGAGCTCGTCCGGCACTCCTACTTCCGGTACGAGTTCGCCACCGTCGCCGTCGCGCACGCCCTGCTGGCCCTGGAGCAGGTCCTCGCCGAGCGGACCGGCCACCACGGCGGCCACGACAGCGCCGGCGCCGACGACAGCACCTGCGCCACCGCCCCGCTGCGCGAGCTCGTCCGGCGGGCCGGGGAGGCGGGGCTCCTCCCGGCGGACCCGGACGGCGAGCTGGAGCAGGCCGTCCGGCTGCGCGAGCGGATCGCCCGGGGCGAGGCGAGCAGCGCCGCCCTCTACCCGCCGCGGGCCGTCGTCCTGCTGCGCGCCGTGTTCGACGCCGTCGCCCTGGCGCTGCGCCCGGTGACGCCCGCGCCGGCGGGGCCCGGCCCGGGCGGGCACCTGGAGCACCTCGCCCGCCAGTGGCAGGAGTACACCCGGGCCCCGTTCCCGGCGAGCTTCCGCGGGGTGGACGTCGACGGCGCGGACCTGGTCCTCCTGGACGTGTACGTCGCCGGGCTCGTCCACCGGGAGCTGAACGGCGGACTCGACGACGACGGCATCGCCGTCCTGTGGCAGTGCATCGCCGACCTCTCCAGGGTCGTGCCCCTGATCGACGAGGCGTACTGCGCCGCCTACTTCGCCCGGCTGCGCGAGGTGGCCCGGCTCGCGGCGGCCCGCCACCTGCCGCCGGCCACGTGAGCGCCCCGCCCGGGGACTGGTACGCGCGGGCCCTGGAGGCGGAGCAGCGGGAGGACTGGGAGACGGCGATCACCCTGGTGGCCGCGCGGGCCGTCTGCTACTCCCCCGACCACCTCGCCCACGCCCACCACCTGTGGCACCTGGACCTGCTGGCCCGCGCCGGGCGCCTCGCAGAGCTCGCCGGCCTCGCCGACGGGACCGACCGGGCCGACCGGGCCGACCGGGCCGACCGGGCCGACCGGGCCGACGGGAACGGCGGGAACGGCGGGGACGTCCATGCGCGCCGCAGGCTCGCCCGGGCGCTGTGCGAGCGCGGGATGGCGGCGCAGCTGCGCGAGCGTGCGGCGGCCGGGGACGGCGGCGCGCTGTACCGGCTCGTGCGGCTGCTGGGCGAGACGGGCCGGGCGGCGCAGGCCCGTCGGGTGGTGCGGGAGTTCGGTGCGCGGGACGCGTACGCGCACCGGCTCCTGGACGGCTTCCGGGAGCGGCCCGACGGGTGATCACCTCGCGGCGGCGCCCTGGCTCTTGACGGCGGCGGCGCCGACCGGGGCCGCGCCGGCCGTGTCGTTGCCGGCGGTGGCGCCGGGAACGGGGGCGGGCCTGGTGTGCAGGACGGCGCGGGCCTGTTCGGCGGCGCGGATGATGCTCTCGCTGATGAAGTCGAGGAAGCGGGCGACGTTCTCCAGGCGGTGGGCGGCGGGGGTGTCGGCGCCCAGGATCGCGGCGCCCTGGCGGGCGGTGGCGACGAGCTGGTCGTTGGCGCGGGCGCTGGCGACGGTCGCCTGGTAGAAGAGTTCGTCGTCGACGATGTAGCGGTCGCGGCGGCGTTCGTCGCGTTCGCGGCGCACCAGGCTCTGGCTCTCCAGGAAGGCGATGGCCTTGGAGATGGAGGCCGGGCTGACCTGCAGGCGCCGGGCGAGTTCGGAGGCGGTGAGGCTGCCCGCGTCGGTGGTGAACAGGCAGGTCAGGACGCGGGCCGTCATCCGGGACAGGCCCGAGCCCATGAGGACGGTGGTGAGCGTCTCCTCGTAGTCGGCCAGGGCCTCGGCGTCGCGGCCCTGCGGGCGGGCGGCGGCGTCCGGGCCGTGGGAGGCGGCGGGCTTGCGCCGGTGGGCGCGGCGTTCGGTGGCGCGGTGGGCCAGGTCGGCGCGGTAGGCGGTGGGGCCGCCGTTGCGCATCACCTCGCGTGTGACGGTCGAGGTCGGGCGCTCCAGGCGTCGGGCGATCTCGGCGTAGGGGAGGCTGTCGGCCAGTCCCAGCGCGATCTGCTGGCGTTCGTGCTGGGTGAGTCGGCCTCCCGGCATCGCGGTCTCCTCGGTGGTGCCTCGTGGTGGTCCTTGATCCCCACCATAGCGTTCACTTCTCACCCATTGCAATGAGCAAGTCTCATGTCGTTGCGTTACCGACAGAACCGTTGCAACACTTTCCCGCACTTCACCTGCAGCGATGGCATTCTGATGCAACGACAGCATTGTCGCTTCCCAGAAAGCAACGTAGCGTTTCCGATGTCAGAAACACCGGCCGGACACCCCGGCCGGACACCGTGCACACCGCGACCGAACACCGGAGACCACGATGCAGACCTTCGACACTCCCGCCGCGATCACCGCCGTCCTGGACGTCCCCGCCGGGCTCGTACGGCTGGTCGCCGCCGACCGCGCCGACACCACCGTCGAGGTCCGCCCCGCCGACCCCGCCAGGAACCGCGACGCCCGCACCGCCGAGCGCACCGCCGTCACCTACGCCGACGGCGTGCTGACGGTCCGCAGCGCCCCGGCCGACAACCCGCTGTTCGGCGCCGGCGGCGTCGAGGTCATCGTCCACCTGCCGGCCGGCTCCCGCGTCGAGGCCAGGACCGAGGCCTGCGCGCTGCACGCCACCGGCCGCCTCGGCGACGTCGCCTTCGACGGCGCCCACCGCCTGATCGAGATCGACGAGGCCGCGAGCGTGCGCCTCACCGCCGTCGACGGCGACGTCGAGATCGGCCGCCTCACCGGCCCCGCCGAGATCAGCACCGCCCGCGGCGACATCCGCATCACCGAAGCCCACCGCGGCACCCTCGCACTCAGCACCCAGCTCGGCGACATCACCGTCGACACCGCCCCCGGCGCCTCCGCCGCCCTGGACGCCGCCACCGGCCACGGCCGCATCACCAACGCCCTGCGCAACGACGGCACCACCACCCTCGACATCCGCGCCACCACCGCCCAGGGCGACATCACCGCCCGCAGCCTCTGACCCCCTCCCCCGTCCCCCCTCCGTCCCCAGCGGCCGCAGGAAGGCACCCCATGAGCACCGAGACGACCGCCCGCCCGTCCGCCTGGAGCGGCACGGTCCCCGTCGACGACACCACCCTCGCCGTCACCGACACCGGCGGTAGCGGAACCCCCGTCCTCTACTGCAACGGCCAGTTCGCCACCCAGGGCTACTGGAAGCGGGTCATCGCCGAACTCGGCGACGGCTACCGGCACATCACCTTCGACGAGCGCGCCCGCGGCCGCACGTCCGGGCGCTCCGCCGACTACTCCTTCGAAGCGTGCGTGCGCGACGTCGACGCCGTCCTCGCCGCCCGGGGCGTGGACCGGGCCCTGGTGATCGGCTGGTCCTACGGGGCGTTCGTCGCCGCGCACTGGGCGAGCCGCAACCCGCGGCGCGCCCTGGGCGCGGTCCTGGTCGACGGCGCGCAGCCGCACGACTGGCTCGACGACGCCATGGAGCAGCGCATCCGCGAACAGTTCCGCCGGTGGGGCCGGTTCCTGCCGCTGCTGCGGCCCACCGGCCTGACCCCGCGGATGAACGGCGAGGAGATGGCGCAGTGCAACATCGAGCTGGGCCGGGTCGCCCGTGAGCGCGCGCTGGCCCCCGTGCTGGACGCCGTCGCCGTGCCCACGCGGTACGTGGTCGCCTCGGGGTCGTCGCTGGGCAGCCGCGGCGACGAGCAGGAGCGCATCCGTGCGAGCCTGACGGCGGTGGCCGCCCGCAACCCGCACATCGAGATCAGCGCGAAGGTGGCGAGCAGTCACGGCGCGATCCTGAAGAAGGACTTCCGCGCCGTCGCCGCCGCCGCGCGCGAGGTCACCTCCGCCGGCTGCGCCCGCGGCGGCCGGTGAGGGACCGGGGCGCCCGGGCGCTGCGGGTGCCACGGCGAGGCGGCCGCGGGGCAGGGCCCGCTGCGGGCGCGCCGGCTGGCGCCGGGCACAATCACCCCCCATGGGGACGGACATCCGGGGATTCGTGGAATGCCGCACGTGGGACGACAGCGGCGCGAAGGCCTGGCACGGCGCCGTCGAGCTCTCCCTGCTCGGCATGACCCGGGACTACCCGGCCTTCGCCTGCCTCTTCGGCGTCCGCGACCCCGGCGGGCGCTGGCGGCCGGTCGGCGCCGGGCGGGGGCTGCCCGGCGACGTGTCGCAGCGCACCCGCGCCGGGCACGCCTCGTGGGGCGAGGCGGCGTTCGGCGCCACCTGGCTCGCCTGGGACGAGGTGCTGGCCGTCGACTGGGACGAGCCGGCGCTGCCCCGGGCGACCACCATCGCCCGCTACCGCCGCGACCCGGACGGCACCCTGACGCTCCGGCACCGCGACGACTGGAGCCGCGGCTTCGCCCGGGCCAGCGGCATCGACACCCGCAGCGTCGACCCCGGCCGCATCGGCGACCTGTGGGCCGAGGGCACCACCTGGGACGTCGGCACCACCGTCTTCCGCGCCGAACGCGACCGGCGCCGCGACGCCGTGCCCGCCGACGGCGGCTGGCGGCCGGTGTGGAGCGTCATGCGCACCCTCGCCGAGGTCCACGGCGACGACCACGTCCGCCTGGTCGTCTGGTTCGAGGAGTAGCCCCCCGACCCCGGGCCCCGGCCCAGCCCGGCCCCGGACCGTACCGGTGTGTGCACGCGCGGGCATGACGGCAGGTCACCGCGGGGGGTGGTGTGGTGAGGGCGCGGGAAACTCCGGTGCGGACGCAGGGGGCGGCCGGGCAGACTGTTCCGATGCTCATCGAACATTGGCCCCTGATCGGGCTGCGCGTGATCTCGCCCCGCCTGGAGCTGCGGCTGCCCACCGAGGACGAACTGGCGGAGGTGGCCGATCTCGCCGCCCGTGGCATCCACCCGCCGGACGCCCGCCCGTTCCTGTTCCCCTGGGGCGAGCTGCCGCCCGCCGAACGCGCCCGGCACGTGGCGCAGATGCACTGGCGGCGCCTGGGCCGGTGGACGCCGCAGGAGTGGGCGCTGAACCTGGTCGCCTTCCACGAGGGGCGCCCGGTGGGCGTCCAGGACGTGCGGGCCAAGGAGTTCGGGATCCGGCGCGAGGTCGTCTCCGGTTCCTGGATCGGCCTGGAGCACCAGGGACGGGGCTTCGGCACCGAGATGCGCGCCGCGATGCTCCACCTGCTCTTCGCCGAGCTGGGCGGGCAGTTCGCGACGTCGCTGTCGTTCACGGACAACCTGTCCTCCCTCGCGGTGTCCCGCAAGCTCGGCTACCGCGAGGACGGCATCGAGCGCGACGTGCTGGACGGGCAGGTGGTGCAGTCCCTGCGCCTGCGCCTGTCGCGGGAGGACTGGGCCCGCCACGCGCAGACCCCGGTGGCCGCCACCGGGCTGACGGACGGCTGCCGCGAGCTGCTCGGGATCGCCGGCTGACACTCCGGCGGACCGGGGAACGAACGGGCAAGCAGGCGAGCGGGTAAGCAGGCGAGCAGGAAGTCGGCCGGGCCGACTTCCTGCTCCCGGGCCCGGCGGGTCAGTGCCCGCCCAGGGCGGCGGGCAGGGCCGCGAGGGAGTGCAGGACGCGGATGCCCGGCGCCACCGGGGCGCCGGCGGAGGCGCGGTCGAGCCAGAAGGCGTGCAGGCCCGCGTCGCGGGCGCCGAGCGCGTCCAGGTCGTACCGGTCCCCCACGTAGGCGACCTCGTGCGGCTCCAGCCCCAGCCGCTCGCACCCGGCCCGGAAGATCCCCGGGGCGGGCTTGGCCTCGCCGTGCTCGTCGGAGCAGACCAGCACCTCGTCGCCGAAGTGGCCCAGCAGTCCGACCGCCCGGAGCTTGTCGCGCTGGTGGCGCAGCGAGGAGTTGGAGACGATCCCCAGCCGGTGGGTGGGCGCGAGCGCGGCCAGCACCGGGGCGGCGTCCGGGAACGCGGCCCGGGCGGCGTCGCGGTGGGCCGCGTACCCGGCGAACCAGGCCGCGGCCTGCTCGTCCGGCAGCCGCTCGGCGCCCTCCTCCCCGAGGCGGGCCAGGAACTGCCGGACGCGCTCGCGCTGCTGGCCCGCGAAGGTCAGCTCCCCGGCGAGGAAACGCGCGTACTGCTCCTGCGTGACGTCCCGCCACAGCGCCACCGCCGCCGCGGGGCCGGAGAAGCGCTCCGCCAGGCCCAGCTCCCTCAGACGGGCGAGGATGCCGGCCTCCTCCGACCCCGAGTAGTCGAACAAGGTGTCGTCGACGTCGAAGAGCACACCCCTGATCGGCACGATCCGTCCTTCCCGCTTCCGCTTCCGCTTCCGTTTCCGTTTCCGTTTCCGCTCCCGGACCCTACGTGTGCCGCCGGACCGGGCCCGGGCCCCCGCTAGGGGGTGGCTCCTGCTTCCCCAGGGTGTGTCGAGGCGGCTGCCAGGAGGGCGTCGAGCAGTCCGGGGAAGCGGGTGTCGAGGTCGGCGCGGCGCAGGCGGACGAAGCGGTTGCGGCCGGCGACGCGGGTGGTGGTGATGCCGGCTTCGCGCAGCACGCGCATGTGGTGGGAGACCGTCGACTTGTGCAGGTGCTCCAGGCCCAGGCCGCGGGGGTCGCAGGAGTGTTCGGCGTCGTCGGCGTAGCTGAGCAGCAGGGTGAGGCGGACCGGGTCGCCGAGGGCGTGCAGGACGGTGACGAGGTCGATGTCGGCGGTGGCGGGCTGGGGCAGCCGCTCGCCCTCGCCCACAGCACCCGCGGCACCCACGGCACCCACGGCGCCCACGGCGCCCACGGCACCGTCGGCCTTCTCGGTGCGCTCGGCGCTGGTGGCTCTCGCGGCGCTGGTGGCTCTCGCGGTTCTCGTGGCGCTCATGGCGCTCGGCCTCCGGGGTGCGGGGAACGGCGGGGGAATGAATGGTTTGACAATCATCCACCAATCCCCGAATGTTTGGCGAGCGTCAAACTGTTGCACGTCCATCCAACCATTCCGCCCCGGAGGGCCCGCCCGTGCCCGTACGTCTGCTCCTGCTCGCCCTCGGCACCTTCGCCGTGGGCACCGACTCGATGGTCGTCGCCGGCATCCTCGGCCCGGTCTCCGCCGACCTGGGGGTGTCGGTGCCGGCCGCCGGCCAGCTGGTCACCGTCTTCGCGCTCGGCTACGCACTGCTGGCCCCGGTCCTGGCCACGCTCACCGCCCGCTGGCCGCGCCGGCGCCTGCTGCTGACCGCGCTCGCGGTGTTCAGCGCGGCCAACGCGCTCAGCGCGCTCGCCCCCACCTACGGCCTGCTGCTGGCCACCCGGGTGCTGGCGGCGGCTGGCGCCGCCCTCTACACGCCCACCGCCAACGCGGTGGCCACCACCCTGGTCGCCCCCGAGCGGCGCGGACGGGCGCTGGCGACCGTCCTCGGCGGGATGACGGTGGCCACCGCCCTCGGGGTGCCGCTGGGCACCTGGGTGGGGCGCGCCGACTGGCGGCTGACCATGTGGCTGGTGACCGCGCTCGGCCTGGCCGCACTGGCGGGCCTGGCGGCGCTGCTGCGCGGCCTGCCGCCCGCACCCGCCGCCGCCCCCACCCTGCGGGCCCGGCTGGCGCCGCTGGGCAAGCGCCGGGTGCTGGGCGCGGCGGGCACCACCCTGGTGTTCTTCCTCGCCTTCCAGAGCGTCTACATCTACCTGGCCACCGCCGTCTCCGGGGCCACCGGCGGCGACGCGGACCGCCTCAGCGTGATCCTGCTGACGACCGGCGTGATGTCGGTGGCCGGCAGCTGGCTGGGCGGGCGCCTGGTGGACCGGGCGGGGGTGCGGCGGGTGCTGCTGGCCGGCTCGGCCGTGGCGGCGTGCGCGTTCGCGGCCCTGCCGTGGCTGGGGCGCAGCATGCCGGGGGCGCTGGTGTACGCGGCGGTGGTGCCGCTGGCGGGGTGGGCGGTGTCGGTGGCGCTGCCGCACCGGCTGGCGTCGATCGATCCGGGGAACGCGCCGCTGCTGATCTCGTTGAACAGCAGTGCGCTGTACCTGGGGACGGCGGCCGGGGGTGCGGCGGGTTCGGCGGCGGTCGCGGTGCTGGGCGGGCGGTGGTTCCCGCTGGCGGCGGCGGTGCTGGCGGCGGCGGCGTGCGCGGTGGCGGCGGCGACCACGCGCGACGAGGCCGAAGGGCCGCGCAGGAAGGAAGCCTGGCGTGCCGTCACCCCGGCGTCCTCGCAGCAGCATTGCGCGGCTTCCACCCGGGCGGCGGGAGGCGGGGACGGCGTCCGCAACCGGCCGACCGGCGGCGGCGACGGTGCATAAATCGCTGTCCGATCATCGGAGTGCGGTGATAAGACATCCGGCGTGGAAAAGAATCTTGAGTTCCCCGAGCTGCTGCGCCTGATCGACGAACGGTCGACCGCCTTCCGTGCCACGGTCGCCGCCGCGCCCGGTCTCGACGCACCGGTGCCGTCCTGCCCCGGGTGGACGCTGTTCGATCTGGTGAAGCACCTGGGCGGGGGGGACCGTTTCTGGGCCGCCATCGTCGGCGCGGGGCCTGCCGACGCTCCCCCGGCCGAGGCCGCCGCCGCGCGCGCCGCTCTGGAGCTGCCGCGGGAGCGTGAGGCGCTGCTGGCCTGGCTGGACGCGTCGACGCAGCTTCTGCTGGACGCCCTGCGCGAGGCGGGACCGGAGAGCGGTTGCTGGACGTGGTGGCCCGCGTCGCAGTCGCCGCAGACCTCCGGCGGTGTCGCCCGGCACCGGGTCCAGGAGAGCGCGGTGCACACGTACGACGCCCAGCTCGCCGGGGGCGACCCGCAGCCGCTGCCGGTGGAGTTGGCGCTCGACGGTGTGGAGGAGTTCCTGTTCACCGTCTGCGCCACGCCGAGTGCCTGGCCGCACAAGCCGACGGCCTTCGACTTCCACGCCGCCGAGGGCCTCTCCTGGCGCCTGACGGTCGAC
Source organism: Kitasatospora sp. NPDC096140 (assembly GCF_040303045.1). Taxonomy (NCBI): domain Bacteria; kingdom Bacillati; phylum Actinomycetota; class Actinomycetes; order Kitasatosporales; family Streptomycetaceae; genus Kitasatospora; species Kitasatospora sp. NPDC096140. Next base: position 66,846 of record NZ_JBEOUW010000002.1, on the reverse strand, counting down.
GGCGACGGCGCGCGCATCACCGGCATCCCCGCGCCCGCTGCCGCGGCCGGCGAGGACGCGGCCGGCGAGGGCGTGGACGCGGCCGGTGCCTCCGTCCACGGCACGGCCAGTGAGCTGGTCCTCTACCTGTACGACCGCATCAAGGCCGAGTCCTTGCGCGTCGACGGCGACGCGGGGCTGCTGGACCTGCTCCGCGCCTGGGAGCCGGAGGAGAAGTAGGACGCAGCGCCCCCGCACCGCCCCCGGCACGGCCGCCCCGTGCCGGGGGCGGCCGTGCGGGAGGGGCCGTACGGGAGGGGCCGTCAGTTCCCGAGGACCTCGCCGACCAGGGCGCGGGCCTCGTCCTGGACCCGGGCGAGGTGGTCGGGGCCGTGGAAGGACTCGGCGTAGATCTTGTAGACGTCCTCGGTGCCCGAGGGGCGGGCGGCGAACCAGGCGTTGTCGGTGCAGACCTTGATGCCGCCGATCGCGGCGCCGTTGCCGGGGGCGTTGGCGAGGACGGCGGTGATCTTCTCTCCGGCGAGTTCGCCGGCGCCGACGCGTTCGGGGGACAGCCGGGCCAGGCGGGCCTTCTGCTCGCGGTCGGCGGGGGCGTCGACGCGGGCGTAGGCGGGGGCGCCGTGGCGCTCGGTCAGTTCGCCGTAGCGGGCGCTGGGGGTGGTGCCGGTGACGGCGGTGATCTCGGAGGCGAGGAGGGCGAGCAGGATGCCGTCCTTGTCGGTGGTCCACACCCCGCCGTCGCGGCGCAGGAAGGAGGCGCCGGCGCTCTCCTCGCCGCCGAAGCCGATCGAGCCCTCCAGCAGGCCGTCGACGAACCACTTGAAGCCGACCGGGACCTCCACCAGGGTGCGGCCGAGGTCGGCGGCGACGCGGTCGAGCATGGAGGAGGAGACGAGGGTCTTGCCGACGCCCGCGTCGGCGGGCCACTCGGCGCGGTGGCGGTAGAGGTAGTCGACGGCCACCGCCAGGTAGTGGTTGGGGTTCATCAGGCCGCCGTCGGGGGTGACGATGCCGTGCCGGTCGGCGTCGGCGTCGTTGCCGGTGGCGATGGCGTACTCGGCGCGGCGGGTGATGAGGGAGGCCATCGCGGACGGGGAGGAGCAGTCCATGCGGATCTTCCCGTCCCAGTCCAGGGTCATGAAGCGCCAGGTCGGGTCGGTGAGCGGGTTGACGACGGTCAGGTCCAGGCGGTGCGTGTCGGCGATGCGCGCCCAGTAGGCCACCGACGCGCCGCCGAGGGGGTCCGCGCCGATGCGCAGGCCCGCCGCCCGCACCGCGTCCAGGTCCAGGACGGAGGGCAGGTCCTCCACGTAGGCGGTGAGGTAGTCGTGGCGGGCGGTGGTGGCCGCGGCCAGGGCGCGGGCGTAGGGGACCTTCTTGACGCCGCGCAGGCCCTCGCGGATCAGCTCGTTGGCGCGGTCCTGGATCCAGCCGGTGGCCTCGGACCCGGCCGGCCCGCCGCTGGGCGGGTTGTACTTGAAGCCGCCGTCGCGCGGCGGGTTGTGCGAGGGGGTGACCACGATGCCGTCGGCCAGCGCGCGGGGGCTGCGCCGGTTGTGGGCGAGGATCGCGTGCGAGACCGCCGGGGTGGGGGTGTAGCCGTCGGCGGCGTCGATCAGCACGTGCACGCCGTTGGCGGCGAGGACCTCCAGGGCGGTGACCTTCGCCGGCTCGGAGAGGGCGTGGGTGTCGGCGCCGAGGAACAGCGGCCCGGCCACGCCCTGTTCGGCGCGGTACTCGCAGATCGCCTGGGTGGTCGCGGCGATGTGGTCCTCGTTGAACGCCGCGTCCAGCGAGGAGCCGCGGTGCCCGGAGGTCCCGAACGCCACCCGCTGCCCGGGCTCCTGCGGGTCCGGGTGCAGCGCGTAGTAGGCCGTCACCAGCCGCGCCACGTCCACCAGGTCACCGGGCTGCGCCGGCTGCCCGGCCCGTGCGTGTGCCATCCGTCTTCTCCCGCCAGTTCCGACTTGCGTCCGGTTCCACGTTCACAGTCCTAGCCCCGTGCTCACCGATCGTAGCCAGAAGACGACGGTGCCCCGAACCGCGGCGGGCGGTCCGGGGCACGGCGGTCCGGTGAAGTCTTGCCGCTCAGCCCGGCAGCTGCTGGCGGTAGCCCTCCAGGGCGGGCGCGGTGGTGGTCGCGAGGAACTCGGTGACCCGGTAGGCGCACAGCCCGGCGAGCACGAACGGGTCGGTGGCCACCAGCGCCTCGATCACGGCCCGGTCCTCCCCCACCGCCAGGATCACCCCGCCCTCGCGCGGCACCTTGCGCCCGGAGGCGAGGAAGGTGCCGGCCGCGTAGTGCGCGTTCAGCCATTGGACGTGCTGCGCCAGCGCGGCGTCGATCTGCTCCATGGGGGCGGTGTAGCTCAGCTCCAGTACGAACATGCGCCCAGGCTAGACCCGGGCGGGAAGGCGGTCGCGACAGGGGTGGGCGAGGGCGGATTCGAACCGCCACAGCCGAAGCGGGGGCTTTACAGGCCCGTGGGCTCGCCGGTGCCCAGCTCGCCCTCGGGGGGCGTCGACACCCGTGCACGACACGGAAGGAGGAAGGAGGAGAACGGCAGCCGCCCGGGCCACCGGGCAGGCCCGGCTACGGGCGGGCGGCGGCGGCGCGGCGGGCGTACGGGGGGCGGTGATAACCGCGGCCACGGGCCGGTACGGCGGTCATGGCGAACTCCCCTTTCGCTGCGCGGTGGTGTCCGGCGCCGTCCGGCGCGGTACGTCCCCACTGTGCCGCAGCGCCGTGCCGGGCCGCAAAGGGTTTTCCGTCCCCCCGCTCCGCCGGCCCGAAGACCGGCCCGAAGACCGGCGCCGGGAGGTTGTCGACCCCCATCCTGCCAGGTCAGGCAAGGTTCCGGTAGGACTCAGCACACCCTTCTTCGCCCTTGCGGCGCGGTGGGCGCGGGCCGCAGACTCGTGCAACATCCCACCCCCTTCCACGGCCTGACGTGCCGGCGCCCCCGTTGCGGGCAGCCCGGTGCGTGCTGCCGCCGTGCCCGGGGGGGCGGTGGTGCGGAGCAGAGCGACGAAGGGGGACGCAGGACATGAGCGGGACGAACGTGCACGGGGACCTGGCGCTGAGGGCGCGGGTGCGGCTGCTGAGCCACAACGAGCGGGTGCTGCACGGCGAGGAGGGGCTGTGGGTGTACCGGACGCTGTTCGCGGTGACGCCGCACGTGTACGCCTACCGGCTGGCGCTGGTGCTGCGGGAGGCGGCCGAGGGGCCGCGGGTGGCGGGCCTGCCGCAGGCGCGGGAGGCGCTGCTGGCGGAGGCCCGGGCGGCGGCGGCCCGCATCCCGGCCGACGCGCCGGCGTACCAGCGGCGGATGTGGGAGTACGCGGTGACGGATCTTCGGCTGACGGAGCAGCAGGTGGGGCGTGCGGGACAGTAGGCGGTCGCGGGATGGTTGCGGTACAACGATCCCTATTTGACGATTGATCGGAGAGAAGTATGAGCAGGTCGGGACTGTCCCGCCGTTCCCTCCTGGCCGGGGCGGCCGCCGCGGCCGGTGCCGTCGTCGTCGGCTGGGACACCTCCGCCCGGGCGTGGGCCGCCGAGCCCGGGGCGGACGTCGCCGAACTGCCCGCGCTGGACGGGTCGGTGACGCTGCAGGGCGCGGGCCTGGAAAGGTTCTCCTCCGACTTCGGGCACCTGGTCGCGCAGGCGCCGCGGGCGGTGCTGCGGCCCGGCTCGGTGCGCGACGTGCAGCAGGTGGTGGCGTTCGCGAGCAGGCACCGCATCCCGGTGGCCGTCAACGGGCAGAGCGGGGACGCGGCGCAGGTCGGCGAGGCGGGCCTGGAGTCGCACTCCAGCTACGGGCAGGCCAATGCGCGCGGCGGGATCGCGATCGACGCGCGCGGCCTGTCGACGGTGGTGTCGGTGCGCCCGGGGCGCGCGGTGGTGGAGGCCGGGGCGACGTGGGCGCAGGTCGTCGAGGCGGGGCTGGCGCAGGGCTGGGTGCCGCCGTGCCTGACGGACTACCTGCACCTGTCGGTGGGCGGCACGCTGAGCGTGGGCGGGATCGGCGGCGGTGTGCAGCGCTACGGCCTGCAGGCGGACCGGGTGCTGGAGCTGGAGGTGGTGACCGGCACCGGCGAGCTGCTGACGGCCTCGCCCGTACGCAACCGGGAGCTGTTCGAGGCGGTGCTGGCCGGCGGCGGGCAGGCGGGGATCATCGTGCGGGCGACGCTGGCGCTGGTGCCGGTGCGCGAGCGCGCCCACGTCTTCTCGCTGTACTACGACGACCTGGACGCCTACCTGGCCGACCAGGAGAAGGTGATGGCCGAGGGCCGCTTCGACCTGCAGGTCGGCGACGTGGAGCGCAGCGCGGACGGGTCGCGGTGGCGGTACAAGGCGGAGCTGGTGGCGTTCGCGGACGGGGGGCGGGCCGTGGACCGCGAGGCTCTCCTCGCCGGGCTGCGGCCGGCGGCGGGCGGGGTGTCGGTGGTGGAGCAGAGCTGGCGCGAGTACGCGTTCCGGGTGGACGCGTTCGCGGGGTACCTGCGGGCGGCGGGGTTCTGGGGGCTGCCGAAGCCGTGGCTGAGCGTGTTCCTGCCGGCTTCGACGGCGGGGGTGTTCATGGCGGAGGCGGCCGCGCTGCTGGGGCCGGCGGATCTGGGGGCGGGGCTGCTGCTGTTCTACCCGTACCTGCGCGAGCGGGTGAAGGCGCCGCTGGCGGTGCTGCCGCAGGGTGCGGTGGGCTGGCACTTCGACCTGCTGGCGTTCCCGGGGCCGGGGGCGGACACGGCGGCGATGCTGGAGCGCAACCGGCGTCTGTACGACCGGGCGGTGGAGCTGGGCGGCAAGCGGTACCTGATCGGGGCGGTGCCGGGGATGACGGGGGCGGACTGGCGGCGTCACTACGGGGGGCTGTGGGAGCGGGTGGTGCGGGCCAAGCGCCGGTTCGACCCGGCGGGGATCCTGGCCCCGGGCCAGGGCATCCACACGGCCTGACGGACAAGGGCGTCCACCCGGTCTGACGGACAGGGGGCCGGCCGTGCGCCGTTCGCGCGCGGCCGGCCCCGGGTGTCAGCCGATCTCCATCTGCGCCATCATGCCCATCGCCGAGTGGTCCAGCAGGTGGCAGTGGTACGGGTAGCGGCCGCGGTAGGAGTCGAAGGTGGCGTGCAGGCGCACGCTCTCGCCGGGCAGCAGGCGCACGGTGTCCTTGAGGCCGGACTCCTCGGGGCCGGGCGCCTTGCCGTTGCGCTCCAGCACGCGGAACTGCACCAGGTGCAGGTGGAAGTTGTGCGGGACGTCGGTGTTGGCGTTGACGACCGTCCAGATCTCCGAGGTGCCGAAGGCGATCTGCGCGTCGACGCGGTCCGGGTCGTACACCTTGCCGTCGATCGTGCCGCGCGGCGCGGCGCCGCCGGTGCCCTCCTCGACCTTCAGCACCACGGTGCGCTCGCGCACCGCCGGGCCGGGCGCGGGCAGGGTGCGCAGGGTGTCGGGCACGCTGCTGGAGTCGGCGGCGGAGCGCACGATGTCGAAGCGCATCACCTGGCCGACGTGTTCAGCGGGGCCGGGGGGCATGGAGTTGGTGAGGACGACGGTGGAGCCGACCTTGTAGCGGGAGAAGTCGATGACGACGTCGGCGCGCTCGCCGGGCGACAGGTCGATCGTGTCGGTGGTGTGGGGGCGTTCCAGCAGGCCGCCGTCGGAGCCGATCTGGGTGATCGGGCCGCCGTCGGCCAGGCGCAGGGAGAAGAAGCGCAGGTTGGAGGAGTTGAGCAGGCGCAGCCGGTAGCGGCGGGCGGCGACCTCGGCCTTGGGCCAGGGGCGGCCGTTGGCGAGGATGGTGGTGCGGTTGAAGGGGTCGTCCATGCGGTAGACGAGGTTGCCGGAGGCGTCGAAGCGCGCGTCGCGCAGGGCGATGGGCAGGTCGTAGCGGCCGGTGGGCAGCGGCAGGGCGCGTTCGGTCTCGTCGGTGAGCAGGTAGGTGCCGGCCAGGCCCCGGTAGACGTGCTCGGACTCCATGTGGTGGGCGTGGTCGTGGAACCACAGGCTCGCGTGGGGCTGGTCGTTGGGGTAGGTGTAGGTGCGGCTGGCCCCGGAGTCCAGCAGGTTCATCGGGCCGCCGTCGCTGGCGACGGGCACCCGGGAGCCGTGCAGGTGGACGGAGACGGCGTCGTTCAGCAGGTTGGTCTGGCGCACGATCACCGGACGCCCGGAGCGGGCGCGGATGACGGGGCCGGGGAAGGCGCCGTTGTAGGTGAGGACCTCGGTGCGGTGCCCGGGCAGGATGCGGGCGTAGGAGCGGAGCATGGTGACGGAGTAGGTGTCGGCGCCGCCGTCGGTGGAGACCGGGCTGAGCACGGGGGGCACCGGCAGCGCGGTGGTGAACTTCTCGACCAGGCCGGGGCCGGCGTCCGGCCCGGGGTCGGGGGCGTCGGTACCCGCCGGGTGGGTGTGGGCGGCCGCGTCCTGGACGGAGGCGGCGGAGGCCGCGTCGGCGGAGGCGGCCGGGCGCAGCGTGGTGCGCATGAGCAGGACCCCTCCTCCGGTCGCCAGGGCGGCGCCGATCATCCTGCGTCTGCTCACCATCGCGTGTTCCTCCCGCGTGCTCCCCCGCCTGCCCTGCGGGTGCGGGGCGGCCTTGTCCGGGGGTGATTGCAGCAGCGCCGCCTTGGGTGCCGCTTGGGTCCGGCTTGGGCCGGTGCGGGCGGGCGGGGGGCGGGCGGGGGTGGTGCGGGCGGGGGCGGGTGGGGGCGGTGGGGGGTCGGGCGGCGGTGAGCTGCGGGTGTTGCGGGCGCGTTGCGCGGCGCCTTCACGGTGGCTCGGGGTGCGGTCGAGGAAGGCTCGCGGCACGAGGCAGCCCCGGGCCCGGTGGGCTCGCAGAGGACTCGAAGGGAAGGGCCCAAGCGTGGACCTGCGGTACTGGCTGCCGAGGGCGGCCGAGGTGGCCGAGCGGTGGGGCGAGCGGTTCGGTGCTTTCACCGCGCACCCCTCGCACCTGGTGGACGAGGCGGACTTCGCCGCCGCGTTCGAGCGTTTCGCCAAGCGTCTGGAGCACAACTACCCGTTCTTCCATCCGCGTTACGCCGGGCAGATGGTCAAGCCGCCGCACCCGGCGGCGGTGGTGGGCTATCTGACGGCGATGCGTTTCAACCCGAACAACCACGCCTACGAGGGCGGGCCGGCGACCAACGACATGGAGCGCGAGTGCGTGGCGCAGCTGGCCGCGATGTTCGGCCTGCCCGCGCACGTGGGTCATCTGACCAGCAGCGGGACGATCGCCAATCTGGAGGCGCTGTACGTGGCGCGGCAGAGCCATCCCGGCAAGGGGGTGGCGTACAGCGCGCAGGCGCACTACACGCACAGCCGGATGTGCCACGTGCTGGGTGTGGCGGGTCATGCGGTGGCGTGTGACGCCGAGGGGCGGATGGATCCGGGGGCGCTGGAGGAGGTGCTGCGCACCGGGCGGGTGGGCACGGTGGTCGTCACGTGCGGGACCACCGGGGCGGGTGCGGTGGATCCGGTGCACGAGGTGCTGGCGCTGGCGCGCCGGTACGGGGCGCGGGTGCACGTGGACGCCGCGTACGGCGGGTTCTTCGCGCTGCTGGCCGCGGACGACGCGGTGGCGGCGGACCTGGGTGTCGATGTGGCGCCGTGGCGGGCGATCGCCGGGTGCGACTCGGTGACGGTGGACCCGCACAAGCACGGCCTGCAGCCGTACGGGTGCGGTGCGGTGCTGTTCGCGGACCCGGCGATCGGCCGGCACTTCGCCCATGACTCGCCGTACACCTACTTCACCGATGCCGAGCTGCACCTGGGTGAGATCAGCCTGGAGTGTTCGCGGGCGGGTGCCTCGGCGGCGGCGCTGTGGCTGACGCTGCAGTTGCTGCCGCTGAGTGTGGACGGGCTGGGTGCCGGTCTGGTGGCGGGGCGGCGGGCCGCGCTGGCCTGGGCCGATCTGATCGATGCCAGTGGTGAGTTGACGCTGTTCCAGCGGCCGCAGCTGGACATCGTGACGTACTTCCCGACCCCGGTGGGGGTGCCCGCGCTGTCGGCGGTGGACGCCGCGAGTGACCGGGTGCTGCGCCGGGGCATGGCCGATGAGCAGGACCCGGTGTTCCTGAGTGTGCTGCGGGTGGACGCCGGCGACTTCGCGCGCCGTCACCGGGGGGTGGTGGCGGACGCGGACGGGGCGCGGGTGCTGCGCAGTGTGCTGATCAAGCCGGAGGCGCAGGCGTGGCTGCCGCGGTTGCACGCGCGGGTGGCGGAGCTGGCGGCCGAGGCGGTCGCCGAAGCGGTGGCCGCGCCCGCCCCCTCCCCCGCCCCCTCGTCCTCCTCTTTCCCCTCGTCTGCCCCCACGCCCGTCGTACCGTCTGCCCCCACGCCTGTCGTACCGCCTGCACGCCCTGCCCCCTCGTCCGTCACCTCGCCCGAGGAGAGTGCCCGTTGACCACCGTCACCACCCTGCCCGCTGCCACGGGCACCGCCCCGCGGCCCGCCGCCGGGGCCCCCGATACCACCGCCGCCACCGCGGCTGCCGGCGTCGCCGTACGCCGGGCCCGCCCGCAGGAGGCGCCCGCCCTGGCCGCCCTGTTCTCCGAGGCCTTCGCCGACGACGCGCTGATGCTGTGGGCCTTCCCCGACCCGGAGCACCGCGCCCGGGTGATGCCCGCGTTCTTCCGTGTCCACCTCGAACAGTGCCTGGCCCACCGGGGCGTCGTGGTCGCCGCCGACGAGGCCGGCACGCTGCTGGGGGCGCTGCTGTTCCTGCCCGCGGGGGTGTGGGAGGAGCCGGGGCACGCCGACGGCGCCGCCACCCGCGCCCTGGCCGAGGCCATCGACGCCGGACGGCACGGCGAGTGCGCCCGCCGTCTGGACGCCATCACCCGTCTGCAGCAGCGCCGCCACCCGCGTCACCGCCCGCACTACTACTTCGCGTTCATCGGCGTGCACCCGGACGCCCGCTCGGCCCGCGCCGGCGAGGCGATGCTGGAGGCCGTCCTCGCGGAGGTCGACGCCGCCGGGCAGGCCGCCTACGCCGAGACCAGCTCCACCGGCGGCGCCCGCCTGTGCGAGACCCACGGCTTCACCCGCTTCGGCGAGGCCATCGCGCTGCCCGGCGGCGGACCCCGCCTGGCCCCGGTGTGGCGGGGGCCCCGATGACCGCGCCCGCACCCGCCGCCGAGAGCGCCCTGCGCCTGTTCAGCGCCGAGCACATCGACGCCGGCCACGCCGCCGCGCACCCCGAGGCCGTGGAGGTCCTCGACTGGGCCCGCCGCTTCCTCACCACCGCCCACCCCGACCTGGGGCGCAGCGGCCCGGTGTGCCCGTACACCCAGCCGTCGCTGCGCCGGGGCCTGTTCCACATCGCGGTCGCCGACGGTGACGGGGACGGGGATCTTCCGGCGCTGGTGGGTGAACTGCGGGCCCGTTACGACGAGTTGCTGGCCGGGCTGACGGAGGAGTCGGACCGTGAGCTGCTGACGGTGCTGTTGGTGCTGCCCGCGCTGGACCGCGGCGATTCGACGGCGCTGGACGAGGCGCAGCGCAAGGCGAAGGACGAGTTCGTCGAGCAGGGCCTGATGATCGGGCAGTTCCATCCGGTGTGTGAGGAGCCGGGTCTGTGGAACCGGACGTTCCGGCCGTTGCGGGCGCCGGTGCCGCTGCTGGCGGTGCGCAAGCTGCTGGTGTTCGATCTGCCGTTCCTGACGGGTGACGAGACCCATCTGAACCACTACCTGGCGCGTTTCGCGCCCGAGGTGCCGGCGCGGATCCGTGACCAGCTGGTGTCCAGTGTGCGGGCCCACCAGGGCGCCGTCTCCTCCTGACCCGCCCTTTGCCTGCGCTGCGCGCGCGGAGCCGGCCGACGCCCGGTTCCGCGCGCGCTCGCGTGTGGGCGGCGCCGTCGGGTTCGAGGGGGCCGTGCGGTCAGAGGCCGAAGTTCCAGTCGACGATCATCTGCAGCAGGTCCTTGCGCTCGTCGACGAAGTCCATCGCGATCACGCCGTAGTGCGCGCGCTGGGAGATGCGCGGCGTCAGGTACTCCTGGATGGAGGGGTTGACGACCTTGGCGATCTTGTACGGGTCCTCGGGGAAGGCGCTGGCGCTGGCGAAGTGGATGTAGAGCCTCTTGTCGTCCTGGCCGTAGAACGCCTGGTCCAGGCCCCACTTGACGCGCTGGACCTTCTGGCTGGAGCTGTCGCCGAAGTAGTCCTGCAGCCAGATCCGGGAGCCGTCGCCCCAGCGCAGGGGGTCGTAGCGGCCGTCGCCCCAGGTGAAGTCCGACATGATGGGGATGATCTTGCCGCGGACCTGGCCCAGCGAGGGCAGTCCCGTGGGGAGCGAGCCGGTCTTGGGGAGCCAGAACCAGGGCCGGTAGTTGCCCTTCCCGTCATAGCCGTCCATGTAGTAGTTGAAGATCTCGCTGAACCGGTAGTCCTGCCCCTCGGTGTACTCCTTGCGGATCCGCATGATGATCGTCTCGCCGGGGTTCGACTTCAGGAAGTCGATGCACAGGTTCAGCACGTCGCCGAAGTTGATCTTCTGGTAGACCTTGTCGTGGTGGATGGTGAAGACGTCGCCCGCGATCCGGCACCGGATGTCGAGGAAGCGCACCCCCGCCTGGAGCTGCTGGGGGATGCGCCACTCCTGGCACTGGGCGTAGCCGAAGGAGCCGCTGTCGTAGAGCGCGCAGGTCTCGTGGGTCCCGGGGATCGTCAGCTGCGACAGCTTCACGTTGTCGCCCAGCAGCGACATCCACTTGTTGGTGGGGCGGTGGACGAGGCGGTCCGGTGCGGCGGAGGCCACGCCCGAGCCGGCGATGCCCAGGGCGCCGGTGGTGGCCGCGAGTGCCGCGCCCCTGAGCAGGGTCCTACGGTTGATCGTCATGCAAGAAACCTCCGGTAGCGGGGCCCTGATGGTGACCGGGGGTGTGAACGTCCCCCCCTTTCGCCCCAACGGGCCTGCGCCCCGGCCTGGTTCATCGCCTGCGAACGTTCCGGCGCGCGGAGCCGGCCGATGCCCGGCTGCGCGCGCTCGCGTGTGGGCGGCGGGGTTCAGGAGCAGGAGCTGCCGCCGGGGCCGCCGAAGAAGACGTACTCGTACCACGGGGTGGGGCCGCTGTTGACGAGCGAGGTGTAGCAGTTCGGCGCCGGCTGGTAGGCGGTCAGCTTCGCGTACTGGGGGGTGTTGTTCGTCGCGACGTACTGGACGTCGCGGTGGTAGGCGGCGTACTGCCAGCCGCCCGCGGCGAACGCGCCGCTGCCCATCGGCGGCCACCCCGCGACGTTGTAGACCTCGCCGCCGCAGATGATCCGCCCGGCGCCGGTGGCGAGCGGCCCGCCGCCGAACAGCGAGGCCGGGTAGTAGCCCACCGGGACGCCGCCCAGGTAGAGCCACCAGTTCCCGCCCGCGAGGTACCAGGCCACCTCCAGCTCGATCTGCACGCCGCCCGTGACGCTCGCCTGCCCGAGCGTGCCGCCCAGGAGCCAGGCGCTGTTCGTCTGGACGAACGCCGTGCATTCGAGGTTGTAGCAGCCGGTGTGCTGGTAGCCGTCGGCCGTCCAGTAGATGAAGAGGACGGGCTGGGCGGTGCCGTACTTGCCCGGGTACACCTGGTAGCCGCACTCGACGGTCTGCACGGGTGTCGAGTCGACGGTGCCGAACCACTGCTGGGAGACCGTGAAGGCCGCCCCCGTCACCTGCGGGTCCCAGATGTTGACGTAGCTGTGGCCGCCGAGGTTGGCGACCTCCTGGACGCCCGTGGTGTGCTGGCGCAGCCCCGCCGCCGGTGCGCCCGGACCGCGCCGGCCCGCGCCCCGCGGGTGCTTGTGGTGGAAGTCGCGCACGCTGCCCCGGGCCGCGATCTCCTCCGGGGTGATGCGGCGCATGGCGATCGTGCCGGGCGGGCAGGACATCGGGTGGCCGTACCGGTCCAGCCGCTCGGAGTGCAGTTGCGGCCGCACCGGCACGCTCTGGGCGCCGCCGTGGCGCCCGGGCGCCACCGGCGGGGGGTCGGGGGCCTCGGGGGGCAGGGGGGAGTTCCCCCGCAGGGCCGGCTGGCTGCCGATGGGGACGCAGTCGAAGACCTGCCCGTTGTCGTCGGCGAAGCTGCGGGTGACCTCGATGCCCCGGTAGAGGTTCCCGAGGTACTCCGTCATCGCGGCGAAGTCCTCGGCGCTGGTGGCGGCCGCCGCCGGGCTGCGCGCGAAGTCCTCGTAGCGGGCGGAGGCGAGGGAGTGCGTGAACGTGGTGAAGTCGGTGAAGTCGGTGCCGTCGCCGTCGTGCTGTGCCGTCATGGCCGGGCCTCCTGCACCATCGGGTCGTGACGCGCGGTGTCCGCGCGGGTTCTCTCCGTTCTCCACGCTAGACCCGGTTCGGCTCGCGTTCCTCCCGGGGAACGGGCGCTGCGGAACGGGCGCTGCGGAAGGGGCGGTTGAACCCTCAAGGACGCCGGGCCGCACGTACCCGCCGGGTGTCAGCGGGCCAGGCGGCCGAGGAGCGCGGAGGCGGCGGCGATGCCGGCCAGGGCGGCGGCGGTGAGGACGGCGAAGTCCAGCGGCAGGTGGGCGGGGGTGCCGATGAGCAGGCCGCGCAGCGCGTCGACCTGGTAGCTGAGCGGGTTGGCCTTGCTGACGGCCTGCAGCCAGCCCGGCATCAGCTCCACCGGGTAGAGGGCGTTGGAGGCGAAGAACAGCGGCATGGTGATGGCCTGGCCGATGCCCATCAGGCGGTCGCGGGTCAGGACGATCCCGGCGATGGCCATCGACAGGCAGGAGAAGAACGCCGAGCCGAGCAGCACCGCCACCACCACGCCGAGCAGGCGCAGCGGGTTCCAGGTCATGGCGACGCCGAGGAGGGCGGCGATCAGGACGACGACGGCGGCCTGCAGGACGGCCTTGACGCCGGCGGCGAAGGCCTTGCCGGTCACCAGGGCGGCGCGGGGGGTGGGGGTGACCAGCAGTTTGGTGAGGACGCCGGAGTCCCGCTCCCAGATGATCATGATGCCGTAGAAGATCGCGATGAACATCGCGGACTGGGCGATGATGCCGGGTGCGAGGTAGTCGAGGTAGGGGATGCCGCCGGTGGGGATGGCCTTGAGGCGGGTGAAGGTCTGGCCGAAGATCAGCAGCCACAGGGCGGGCTGGATCGCGCGGGTGTAGAGCTCGGTGCGGTCGTGGCGCAGCTTCTGCAGTTCGACCGCGCACATCGCGCTGATGCGGGCGGGCACCAGGCGCCAGCCGGTGCGGGCGCGCGGGGCACCAGCAGCAGGCCCAGGTCGGGCCCGTCGGCGGGGCCGGGTCCGGGGCCATGTCCTGGGGGTTCAGCCGACGCGGCCTGCGGTGCGGCGGGTACGGCGGACATCGCCGAAGTCTCCTTCCGTGGCGTCGGCCAGGTCGCGGCCGGCGTAGTGGCGGAACACGTCGTCGAGGGTGGGGTCGTCGTGGGAGGAGCCGTCGTGGGCGGGGTCGTCGTGGTGCGGGTCCGCCCCGCGGATGCGGTCCTTGAGCTCGGCGGGGGTGCCCAGCGCACGGATGCGGCCGCGGTCCATCAGGGCGATGCGGTCGCAGTGGCGGTCGGCCTCGTCCATGTAGTGGGTGGTGACCAGGACGGTCATGCCGGTGGCCCGGCGGACGGCGTCCACCCGCTCCCACACGCCGGTGCGGGCGATCGGGTCCAGGCCGATGGTGGGTTCGTCCATCACCAGCAGGCGCGGGGCGCTGACCAGGGCCTGGGCGAGTTCGAGGCGGCGCACCATGCCGCCGGAGTAGGTGGCGGCCATCCGGTCGGCGGCGTCGGTGAGGTCGACCGCGGCCAGGGCCTGGGCGACGCGTTCGGCGCGCTCGGCGCGCGGCACGTCGAAGACCCGGGCGAACAGGGCGACGTTCTCGCGCCCGGTCAGCCCGGAGTCCGCGGACAGCTGCTGGGGCACGTAGCCGAGCAGGCGGCGCACCTGCATGGGGCGGCGGGCGGCGTCGTTCCCGAAGACGCGCACCATGCCGACGCCCACCGGCAGCAGGGTGGTGATCGCGCGGATCGTGGTGGTCTTGCCCGCGCCGTTCGGCCCGAGCAGGCCGAACACCTCCCCGGTGCGCACGGTGAGGTCGATGCCGTCCACGGCCCTCGTCCCGCGGCCCCGGCCCCGGCGGCCGCCGCCGCCGCCGCCGAAGGTGTACTCCAGGCCCTCACACACCACGGCCTGCGCTTCGCTCATCACGGCTCCTCGGGCAGGTCGCGCAGGCCCCGGGCGAGGGAGCGCAGCGCGGGCAGGGCGGCGGTCAGGGCCTGCTGCTGGTCGGCGGGCAGGCCGGCGACCAGGTCCTCCATCAGCGCGCGGCGGCGCCGGCGCCACGCCTCGATCCGCTCCACGGCCGCGTCGGTGGCGAACAGCAGGGCGGCACGGCGGTCGGCGGGGTCCGTCTCGCGGCGCAGCAGGCCCTGCGCGGCGAGCTGGTTGACGAGGGTGGACACCGAGTTCCCGGCCAGGCACAGCTCCTCGGCGGCCTGCGAGACCCGCAGGCCCGGGCTTTCCGTGGCCAGGCGCAGCAGCTCGACCTGGGCGCCGCGCAGCCGGGGCCGGTCGGCCGTCTTGCGCAGGCGGCGGCGGACCAGGCGCTGGATGCCGACGAGGAGGGCGGAGAACTCGTCGGCCGGCGTCGTGGACGGTGGTGCGGGCTCCGTGACGGCCATGGCCCCCATTTTAGCTCTCAGTGAGAGGTATTTCAGGTGCTTCAGGTGGGGCGCTGTCCGTGGAGGAGGACGGGCAGGGCGCGGCCGGCGAGGGCTTCGGTGACGCGGGCGGCCTGGGCGGGAGCCATGCGCGCGGGCAGGTCGCGGACGGGGACGAAGCGGGCGCCGAGCAGTCCGCTGCGCTGCTGCGCGGGGACGGTGAGGGTGGTCCCGTCGGGGACGGTGCCGCCGTCGAAGACGAGGTTGAGGCGTTCCAGGTGGCGGTCGGCGGGGGTGAAGTCGACGGCGATCACGTCGTTCAGGCGCAGGTGCAGGCCGGTCTCGGCGTGCAGGTGCCGGGCGGCGGCCACGTGCGGCGGCTCGTTGGGTTTGGCGGAGCCGCCGGGCAGGATCATGCCGTCCAGGTAGTCCGGGTCGACGAGCAGGACCTCGCCGCGCCGGTTGCGCACGAGGACGAGACAGCCGAGCCGGCACACCGGCGGCTTGGCGAGAAGGCGGGGGTCGCGCATCGGGCGGTTCACTTTCGAAGCGTGCGGGACAGGAGGAGGGCAAAGCAGGCCAGCCAGGTGAGGCGGACGAGGTGATCAGTCGTCATACGTCAGGCGCTCGTAACGCAGCCCCTTGCGGAGCAGGTCGAGCAGACGCAGCAGGTCCAGGGGGCGGGCCGAGCCCAGGTCGACCAGGTAGTTGCCGGTGATCCGCCCGTACTCCCAGTCCACGGCGATCGACGGCAACGTGACCCCACCGAGCGCAAGCACGGAGACGAGGTCTTCCACGACGCAGGCCGCCTGCCGCCGCTGCTCGGCGGTGGCACGGGAAAGCATCGATCCCATCACCGCTCCCCCGGCCTCGGGTGCACCTCGAACTGGCGCCACGCGGCGTAGGCGTCCCCGAAGAACGTGAACGAGGTCAACTCGCCGGTGGCGCCATCGCGCAGCCACTCCCCCGTGATCTCGTTACGGACCCGGTAGCGCTGCGCGTCGGGGTCGAACCGCACCCCGTACCCGTGGGAGCGGGGAACCTGTTCAGGAGCCATGGGGGAAACCCTCCGCGATCGATGTTTCACGTTCTGTGCACATGGTGGCCCAGCGTCACCTAGCATCGGAAGCGTCAAACGACTTGACCTCGCGGGCACGTTGTTTTGGAGCAGCCATGGTGAACATCAAGGAAATCGACCCGGCTTCCGGCCCCTGGGCCCCCTTCGCAGTCCAACTCCGCAACTCACGCAGGGCGAAGGGCCTCCTGCAGCACCAGCTCGCCCGCAAGTGCGGGGTCAGCGCGTCGTACGTCTCGTTCGTTGAACTTGCACGCCGCCCGCCGAGTGAAAAGTTTGCTACCAAGGCCGACGAAGTCCTGGAAACGGGCGGGACTTTGATGCTGATGTGGTGGCAGCACAAGCACACGGCCCTGGTGCCGGGCTTCCCCGAGTACGCCAACTACGAGAACCGGGCCGCAGAGGTCCGGCTGTTCTCGATCGACATCGTCTCTGGGCTGTTGCAGACTCCGGCATACGCCAGCGCTTGGGAAGCAGGCAACGTCAGACGTGGCACCGCAACCCCCGAACAGGCCGAGGAACGGGTCAACTTCCTCATGACGCGCCAGCAGTTTCTGGCCCGCACGCCTGCTCCGCTACTTCACGCTGTTCTCGACGAGAGCTGCCTACGCCGACCTGTCGGCGGGACGAAAATCATGATCGAGCAGCTGCTGCGCCTTGAGCAACTCGCAACGGCCCCGAACATCATCATCCAGGTGGCGCCGTACTCCCTGGGTGAGGAGCGGCCGTTCAGCTCCCATGTGACCTTGCTGACCATGCCGGATCGCAAACTACTCGGATACGGTGAGACCGAAGTCCGCGGTTACCTTGATCGCGATATCGACACTGTTCTTCCCCTGTCCAGGGGCTACGATCGGCTGCAGATCGAAGCACTGAATCAGGCCGCATCGATGGAGATGATCCGTGCGGTACGGAAGGGCTATGAGGATGGACGTTGACCTGACCCACGCTGGCTGGCGCAAGAGCACCTACAGCGGCGGGCAGAACGGCTGCATCGAGGTCGCCGACGGCTTCACCAGCGTCATGCCCGTACGTGACTCCAAGGACCCCTCCGGCCCGGCGCTCGTCTTCTCCTCCACCGCCTGGCAGTCCTTCGTCA
>NZ_JBEOUW010000002.1:0-49945 GCF_040303045.1 Kitasatospora sp. NPDC096140 | reverse complement strand
CACCGCCGTCCGCACCGGCGAGTTCGACGCCTGACAGGCCTACTTCGCAACGGAGTGGGAAGTCGTCCCCATCGACTTCCCACTCCGTTCGCACACCCCGACCAGGAGGAACCCGCCATGGACTCCGCTCACCTCACCACTTGGCGCAAGAGCACCTACAGCGGCAGCGGCGGCCAATGCGTCGAGGTGGCAGACGGCTTCGCCGGCCTCGTCCCGGTCCGTGACTCCAAGGACCCCTCCGGCCCGGCGCTCGCCTTCTCCTCCTCCGCCTGGCAGTCCTTCGTCACCGCCGTCCGCACCGGCGAGTTCGACGCCTGACAGGCCTACTTCGCAACGGAGTGGGAAGTCGTCCCCATCGACTTCCCACTCCGTTCGCACAACCCGACCTGGAGGAACCCGCCATGAGCTCCAGCCTCGATCTGTCCTCCGCCCTCTGGGTCAAGTCCTCCCACAGCACTGACGGGGGTCAGTGCATCGAAGTCGCTCCTGGTTTCCCGAACGTCATGCCCGTCCGTGACTCCAAGGACCCCTCCGGCCCGGCCCTCGTCTTCTCCTCCACCGCCTGGCAGTCCTTCGTCACCGCCATCCGCGCCGGCGAACTCGACGCCTGACAGGCCTACTTCACACTCCATTCGCATGACCACGACCTGGAGGAACCCGCCATGAGCTCCAGCCTCGATCTGTCCTCCGCCCTCTGGGTCAAGTCCTCCCACAGCTCCGACGGGGGTCAGTGCATCGAAGTCGCTCCTGGTTTCCCGAACGTCATGCCCGTCCGTGACTCCAAGGACCCCTCCGGCCCGGCGCTCGTCTTCTCCTCCTCCGCCTGGCAGTCCTTCGTCACCGCCGTCCGCGCCGGCGAGTTCGACGGCCGGTAGTCGCACCTTCCGCCGGAGTGGGAAGTCGGTCCCACCGACTTCCCACTCCGTTCGCCGCCGCTGCCAGCACCGTGTCAGGTGGTCGACAGGAGGAGACCACCGAGGGCGGCGGTGACGAGCACCGTCAGGAGGACTACGCGGGCGCGGTAGGCGTTCCTGGCCTTGTCGTCGTCGAACATGCCGAAGAAGCCCCCCATCACGAAGAAGTAGGCCACCGCGGCCATGACCGTCAGGGTCGGGTCGGTCCGGGCGATCTGCAACAGCCCCAGCCACGCCGCCGAGAGCGCCCCCGCGGCCGCGGCGAACGGCCACCCCGTCACTCCGCGCAGCCGTTCCCGGGCGCGCCTGGCGCGCTCGGTGAGGCGCCGGCGGCCCGGGCCGGGCGGGTGTGGTGGCCGGGGCTTGCGGGCCGTCCACAGCACGGCTGCTCCGATCGCCGCATTGAGGCCGAGGAAGCCCAGGAGCGGGGCCGGGGAGTCGGCTTCGCCGGGGAGTTCGGGCGCGACCCGCCCGGCCGGGTCCACCCGGACGGTGACGGTGTCCCCGGGCTTGAAGCGCTGGGAGTCCGGCCGGAGGTCCCCGCCGGGAACGGCCCCGCCGTCCCTCGGGAGGAGGGTGTAGGACCGCACCGTGCCCCGGCCGATCCTCTCGACCTTCTCCTGCAGCACCACGGCGCTCACGTCCTCGCCCGAGCGCAGGACCAGGTTGTGCCACACGTCGGTGCCGGTCAGGCAGGCGAACAGGGCCGCAACGGCGGTGGCCGCGATCAGGGCGCCCTCGTCCTTCCCGAGCCCGCGCCTCCCGTCGGCGTCGCGCCGCGACGCGAGCGCGACGCCGACGGCCACGGGATAAAGAAGCCCGAGGAGGACGGCGGGGACCGTACCGGCGTACACGTCCGCGGCGATGACGCCGAGGATGATGCCGGTCGAGACGGCGATGACGCCGAGCGCGTGGCCGTACCGGTGGCGGCGCCCGTCGCGCACGGCCCGGTCGGTGCGGGCGGTCGTCAACCGAACGCCTTGCGGATGTTGTCCCACTGCTCGGGCGGCAGGTCGTCCAGGGCCTCGTTCCGGGGCGGGTGGAAGGAGATGGCGCCGACCGCGCCGGCGATCGCGGGCAGCCACTCCTGCCAGTACTCGGCCTGCTCGGTGGTGAAGACGGCCGCGACGACGTGGGGGCTCCACGGGTGCGGGATCAGGAACTCCACCTGCCGCACGGTGGTGGCCGTCGGCTGCGGTACGCCGTAGAGCGCGCCGGGCACCGTCACCGGCACGTCGCGTACGGCCACCGCGGTGCGTCCGGGGGGCAGTTCGAGCACGCCGACGTCGGCGTGCGGCCAGGTGGCGGCCAGCCGGTCGGCGATGCGCTGCGGGTAGCTGCCCGGGGGGCCGGTGTCCTCGGGGCGGACGAAGACGGTGAACACGCCGACGACCGGGGCGCCGTCCGAGGCCCGCGCCAGGCGGGCGGACAGGTGGACGGCGCCTTCGCGCAGCTGGTTCTGCAGGGCGCTCTCGGTGGCGACGGTGAGGCTGAGCCGCTGCTCGGGGCCGGCGTCGGCGAAGACGGTGTCCAGGGCGGCGGCGGTGCGTGCCATCCGCTCGCCCGGGTCCTCGGTGAGGTCGACGGCGGTGAAGCCGTCGGGCGGGGCGAGCCAGAGCGGGGCGAGCCGGAGCGGGGGTGTGTCAGCGGCCATGGCCCCTCATCCATCCGTACAGTCCGAAGGCGTTGCCGACCGCGAGGACCCCGCCGGCGACCTTGGCCGGCGTGCTGCCGCCCCAGGCCATGCCGGCGGCGCCCATGACGTTGGCGGCGCCGGTGGTGTTGTTCACCGCGCTGTTGAGGTCGTCGCCGGGCGTGTCCGTGAACAGGGTGGCGGCGGTCGGTGCGGCCAGGGCGAGCGAGGTGGCGCCCTGGACGCCGTCGGAGAGGTCCTGGGCGCGCTCCAGGGGGACGCCGAGTTTCAGGGCCGGTTTCTCGACCGCGACCTTGAACAGCGGGTTCTGCGGGTCGAGGTACTTGACCCCGCGGACCCCGGAGGCCGCCTCGGCGGCCCCGGCCCTGGCGCCTGCGGCGGCGCTCGTCTTGACGCCGACCTTCACGGCGGTGACTCCTCCCTTGGCCGCGGCCCCGAGCAGCGGGATGGCTCCGAGGATGTCCCCGGACAGGGTCAGGTAGTTGCCGACCTTGTCCCAGGTCGGGGGCCACAGTCCCTTGGCGCCGTACTGCTTGGCGTGTGCGCCGGCCGCGGCGAGGCTCAGGGCGACGGCGGCCAGGGCCAGGGGCGGGAAGAAGATCGCCGCGACGCCGGCGACGCTTGCGGCCACGGTCAGCAGGTCGGCGCCGTGCTTGCCGAACCAGTCGCCGACCTTGTCGAGCCAGCCGGGTTCCGGCGGGGCCTTGCTGTCGGCGGCCTTGCGGATGGCGTCGGCGGTCCTGCGCGCGTCGCCGGTGTGGGTGGTGTGCAGGGTGGCGCCCTGGCTCTGCAGGTGGCCCAGTTCCTCGCCCGCGCTGCGGACGGTGGCGGCGGCCTCGTCGAGGTGCTTCTTGGCCGCGTTGTAGCGGGCGGTGGCGTCGGCGAGGGAGGCGTCGTCGGGGAAGGTCTGCCCGGCCAGTTGGAGGTCGGGGTGGGCGGCGGCCGCGGTGTGGGCCTGTTCGGCCTCCGTCTTGTGCTGCCGGGCGGCGAGGGCGGCGCGCTCCAGCTCCGCCGCCTTGGGCTGGTGTTCGGCCAGGGCCTTGTACCAGGTGTCGAGGGCGCCGTAGGCGGTGGTGATCGAGTCGGAGGCGTCCTTGAGGTAGTCGGGGAGCTCGCCGAACTTCTCGGCGAACGCGTCGGCGGCGGCGCCGGTCCACTGGCCCTCGTGGCGGGAGAGCTGCGCGAGCGTGGCGTGGATGGCGCCCAGGTGGCCCGCGACCCGGCGCAGGGTGGCGCTCAGGGCGGTGACGGCGCCCTGGTCGCCGGGTGCGGGGTCGAAGCCGAGGCCGGACCAGGCGGCGGGCTGCTGGTCGGCCATCAGGCGGCCTGCGGGGTAAGGGCCTTGATGATGCTCTGCTCGGTGCCGTCGTACTCCCGCTGGATCCTCTCCAGTCCTTCGACGAGCACCTTGACGGATTCGCGGACCTTGCCGAGCCCGTAGTCCCAGGTGTCCTGGAAGTGCCTGCCGGCGTCTTCCAGGAAGTCGTAGCCCAGGCCGGCTCGGCCCGCGCCCTTCAACGCCTGCAGTCCCTGGTCGAGTTCGTCACCGCAGCCCTTGAGGTCCCGGCAGAGCTGGGCCACGAACTGCGGGCTGACCGTGAAGTCCGCCATGGAACAACCCCCGTGTGTTGATCACTGTTTCGGCGAGAGGCTAACCGGGGGTCCGTGCACGTCCGGCCTGCGTTGACGCAACCCGTACGCGGCCCATACGGCTTCCGTTCACGACCGGCGGGGCGCGCGGGTGCGCGGGGGTGAAGGGGGCGCACGGGGCCCGGAGGTACTGCCGGTTCCACTCTGGCGCCGCCGGACGATCTCTGACACCATCTCAGCCGACGTGAACGAACCGTGTGCCAATCGTTCACGCCACCCGCACAACAGTCGTAGCGCGTCACCGAGAAGATCTGAGGCCTGCCATGAAGACCCTACGGACCCACACCTCACACCTGCTGACGGTCGTGCTGCTGCTCCTGGGCATGATGACCGCCGCGTCCGCGCAGGCCCAGGCGGCCCCGCAGCGGGTCGCCGGCTCCACGACCATCTGCTCCTTCTCCCCCATCCCGGACGGCTGGGTCGTCACCAGCTCGTACAGCAGCTGGGGCTGTCCCGGCTCCGGTGTCTCGTACACGATCACCGACACGGCCGGGCAGACCAACCTCGCCATCTGCTCCTTCTCCCCCAAGCCGGCCGGGTGGGTGGTGACCAGCTCCTACAGCAGCAACATCTGCGCGGGCAGCGGCGTCGCCTACGGCTTCCGCAACGTCGCCAACGACACCAACGCCAGCGCCTGCTCGATGACCCCGATACCCACCGGCTGGGTGATCACCAGCTCCTACAGCAGCAACATCTGCGCGGGCACCGGCGTCGGCTACTCGCTCCACAACACCGCCAACGACACCCGCGTCGGCACGTGCTCGATGACCCCGATCCCCACCGGTTGGGTCGTCACCAGCTCCTACAGCACCAACAACTGCGCCGGCACCGGCGTCGGCTACACCCTCGTCAAGATCACCACGGAGACCTCCGCCGTCGTGTGCTCCTTCTCCCCGCTGCCCACCGGCTGGGTCGTCAGCAACTACTACCCCAGCAACAACTGCTACGGCAGCGGCGTCGCCTACAACATCCGCAAGGCCTGACCCGGCAGCCGCCGCACCACCGCCCCGGGCCCGTGAGACGCCCCGGGCCGGGCCGCAGTGACCTCGCCGGCGGGCGAGGTCACTGCGGCCCGCGCGGCGCGGCGCGGACGTCGAAGAGCGCGGTGCCCCCGTCGGCGCCGGGGCACCGCCCCTCCCCCGCCCCGCCCCGCCCCCTCTCCCCCTCGGGCCCCGCAGGGGTGGGCCGGTGTGCGCCGAGTGGCGCCCACGGCTGGTGACCGGGCGCACGCGAACACAGGCTGGGCCCCGGTGCTGCCCGTCCGGACCCTGCGGTGGCGGGCGGTGCCGCGCGGGGCCGTCCCGACCGGGGCGGCCGGGGGCGTGAGAGACGGGAACACGACGTGGAACAGGACACCGGTCCGAACACCCTTCGCCAGCAGCCCCCGGTCACCGTCACCCCCGGAACGGAAGCCCCGTGATGCCCGCCGCCGTGCCCCGGCGCCGGCGCACCGTACGGCGGCTGCGGGCCGCGCTCGCCGCGGGCGCCGCCGTCTGCCTGCTGGCCGGCCCGGGCGCGCTGCCCGCCCACGCCGCGCCCCACGCCGCGCCCCTCGGCCCGCCGGGCGTGACCGGGGTGCGGATGCCGCTGGGCACGGTCGCCCACAGCGCGGGCCGGGCCCGCTTCGAGCCGGGCCCCTGCCCGCGGACCGCCGACCCCGCGCCCCCCATCGAGGGCGCCCGCTGCGGCACCCTCACCGTCCCCGAGAACCGCTCCCGCCACGACGGGCGCACCATCACCCTGGGCGTGGAGATCGTGCCCGCCGCCACCGGCCGGCCGGCACCCGACCCGATCGTGTGGCTGGCCGGCGGGCCCGGCGACGACGCCGTCTCCGAAATCCAGCTGGCCCTGAACGGCGGCCTCAACCACGACCGGGACGTCATCTTCATGTCCCAGCGCGGCACCTACTCGGCGCAGCCGGCCCTCACCTGCCCGAACATCGACCGGTTCACCGCGGACACCCTCGACCTGGTCTACGGCGCGCCGTCCACCCGGGACCTGCACGTCGAGCAGACCCGCGTCTGCCGCGACGACCTGGCCGACCGCACCGGCGACCTCGGCGCGTACAACAGCACCGAGAGCGCCGCCGACTACGCCGACCTGCGCGAAGCGCTGTGCCTGGAGCAGTGGAACGTCTTCGGCATCTCCTACGGCTCCGACCTGGCCCTGCTCTACATGCGCGAACACCCCCGGGGGATCCGCTCGGTCGGCATCGACGGCATCCTGCCGCCGTCCCTGGCCGGCGGCGCCGCGACCTGGCAGGCCGCCCGGGAGGGCTTCGACGGCATCTTCGAGGCGTGCGCGCGGCAGAGTGCCTGCAACGAGCGCTATCCGGACCTGAAGGGCACCTTCGAGCACCTGGTCGGGGAGCTGGAGGCCCACCCGGTGACGACCACGGTCACCGTGCCGGGCCGTGCGGAGCCGGTGGCGGTGACCCTGGACGGCGGGGTCCTGGTGAGCTGGCTGACCTTCGCGAGCCATCTGGCGCCGGGCGTGCCCCGTTCGATCGACGAGCTGGCGCACGGGAATCCGCAGCGGGTGGCCGAGCAGTGGGCGGGCGGCAAGCTCGGCCCGCAGGCGATCGGCCGGCTCTCCCACGGCCTGGCCTACGGGGTGTTCTGCGGCGAGTGGACGCCGTTCGAGAGCGAGGCGCAGGTGACCGAGGCGGGGCGGCGCGCCTTCCCGTCGTTCCCCGAGTCGGTGCTGGTCAACGCGCCGGGGCTGGCCTGGCTGCACGAGGACTGCCGGGCCTGGAACGTGCCGGCCGCGCCCGACTCGGTGCGGGAGGTGACGCGCAGTTCGATCCCCTCGCTCGTGCTGTCCGGCGGGTTCGACTCGCAGACCGCCCCGAGCAACGGCCCCTACGCCGCGCGGACGCTGAGCCGTTCGACCGAGGTGACGGTGCCCTACGTCGCCCACGTGGTGTTCGCCGACTCGGCGTGCGCGCAGTCGATCACCCGGTCGTTCTTCGACACGCCGGGTGCCCCGGACACGGGCTGCCTGGCGGGCCTGCAGCCGCCGGTGTTCGAGATCGGGGCGTGAGGCCGGGGCCGGCCGCGCTCCACCGCGTCCCCCGGCGCCCCGCTGCTCCCGGCCGCCGGGGCGGCGGGGCGCCCGGTCAGGGGGCGGCGGCGTCCGTCTCCTGCGCCCACTGCTCGCGCGGGCGCAGTCCGGCGAGGATCCTGCGGGCTTGGTCGCGTACGCCGGCGTCGTCGTCCGCCGTCAGTTCGTTCAGCCGCTCGACGAGTGCGTCGCTGCCTTCGGTCGTCGTCCAGTGGGGGTCGGCGTTCAGGGCGGCGTGGAGTTCGTCCGCGGTCCAGGTCTCGGCCGCGCGGCTGACGGCCAGGAGCACGCAGCGCAGGCCTGCGGTGTCCGCGCGGGCGAGGAGGGCCTGGGCCGTTTCCTGGGTGACGGCGGTGTCCCGGTCGTCCAGGAGGAGGCGGTGGAGGACGTGGGCCACCTCGCCGATCCCCTCCGATGCCGCGAGGCGGCGCCCGGCGGCGGCGCGCACGGCCCAGGAGGGCGCGTCGGCGTCGCGCAGCGCTGCGGCCTGTTCCCGGTCGTCGGAGGGGGTCATGATCCCAGGGTGTCAGGGGGCGTGCCGGCCCGCGCCCGCGGGGTGCGGGGGGCGGCCCGGGGGCGTGGGTGGGGCGGGGCCCCGCCGTCCCTGCCCGAGGGGGCGGCGGGGCCCTTCTTCCCACCCTGCGCCAGGTGGTGTGCGGGCTGCGGTCAGCGGACCGCGGCCAGGACGGGCCGCGCGGCCGGGGCGGCGGCCGGGGTGGTGGCCGCCGGGGCGGGTGCGGGGGCCGTGGTGGTGGCGGGCGCGGCGGTGCGGCAGTCGTCGGTGAAGGCGAGGGCGCGCAGGTGGTAGGGGCGGGCGGCGTGGCCCAGGGAGAGGTTGTGGCCGGCGCCGTGGGCGGTGACCAGGTGGGCCAGGCCCGGGGGGAAGGCGGCGGTCAGGGCGGTGCGGTGGGCCGCCTCCAGGCGCCACCAGTGCTCGTGTTCGGCGAGGGTCAGGCGCACGGGCACGCGGACGCGGGCGGCGAGGGCGGCGTAGCGGGCGGGCCAGTCGGCGAGTTCGCGGGATTCGAGGGCGGGGACGGGGGTGAGCAGGGTGCGGGCGGCGTGGAAGGTGCCGGGCGGGTAGAGGCCGAGGGGGCCCCAGTTGAGGCGGCCGCCGCCGGCGAGGTCGTCGGGGCGGTCCCAGGCGCCGGGGGCGTAGTGCTGGGCGAGGCCGTTGATGTCGGCGCCGAGCAGGGGCAGGCGCGGGTGGTGGGGCCAGTGGGCGGCGAGGTGGAGGGCGATCTTGCCGCCGAAGGAGTGGGCGAGGAGCTGGACGCCGGCGCCGGTGGGGTGGGCGCGGGCGTAGTCGGTGAGGGCGGCGTGGAGGGTGGCGGCCTGGTCGGCGATGAGCTGGCCGGCGGGCAGGCGGTGGGCGGAGGCGCCGTGGCCGGGGCGGTCGATGGCGAGGACGGTGTAGCCGAGGTCGGCGGCCAGGGTGAGCAGGCTGGTGTCGGGGTGGGCGGGGCCGGCGAAGTAGGCGGCGCGCATGCCGCGGCCGTGGATGGCGAGGATGACGGCCTTGGGTTCGCCGTGTTCGGGTTCGGCGACCAGGGCGGAGAGCGGGATGCCGGCGGCGTCCAGGACCAGGGAGCGGGTGCGCAGCGGGTCGTTTCTCATGCCAGGGCCCCGGTGCGGGCGGTGTCGAGGGTGGTGAGCCAGGTGTCGAGGTCGTCGGTGCGCATGAGGGCGGTGCCGACGAGGAGGGCGGCGTAGCCGGCGTCCAGGAGGCGGGCGGCGGTGTGGGGGTCGGTGATGGCGGAGGCGGAGACGGGGGCGCGGCAGCCGGCGGCGCGGACGGCGGGCAGCAGGCGCAGGCTGCGCTGGAGGTCGCCGGGGTCGCGTTCGCGGGTGCGGATGTCCTTGTTGTTGACGGCGACGACGCAGCGGTCGATGTCGGGCAGGTGGTCGAGTTCGTGTTCGTCGGTGATCTCGACGAAGGGGGTCAGGCCCAGGGTGAGGGCGCAGGTGACCAGGCGGTGCAGGGAGGTGGCGGGGAGCAGGGCTGCGGTGAGCAGGACGGCGGAGGCGCCCATGGCGTGGGCGGCTTCGAGTTGGGCGGGGCGGGTGAGGAAGTCCTTCTGCAGGACGGGCAGGGTGGTGGTGGCGGTGACCTCGCGCAGCAGGCGGGTGGTGCCGCCGAACCAGCGGCCGGTGACGACGGACAGGCAGGGGGCGCCGGCCTGTTCGTAGCGGGTGACGAGGTCGGTGACGGTGCGTTCGCCCAGGAGGTCGTTGCCGTGGGGGTCGCGGAGTTTGACTTCCATGATGAGGGGGCGCCGGGCGGCCAGCAGGGTGTCGATGAAGGTCATACGGCGGCCTCCTGGAGGCGCGGGTGCCAGGCGCGGGTGAGGGCGGTGACGGCGTCGCGGGTGAGGCGGCCGGTGCGGTCGCGGGCGGCGGTGTCGATGTCGGCGCCGGCGTACAGGGGGTGGTCGGTGACGGTGCGGTAGGTGTCGCGGTTGGCGGTGTTGAGGCCGCCGGCGAGGAGGAAGGGGATGGTGAGGCGGGGCAGCAGGGCGTGGACGTGGTCGGGGTCCAGGCTCTGGCCGGTGGAGCCGACGCGGCCGTCGTCGGTGACGGTGTCCAGGAGGAAGAGGTCGCATCCGGCGCGTTCGAAGGCGCCGGTGAAGGCGCGTTCGAGGCAGCGTCCGCGGGAGAGGTGGAGGACTTTGACGAGGACGGCGTAGGGCAGTTTTTCGCGCAGGTCGGCGACGAGGGCGGGGTTCTGGTAGGCGTGGAGCTGGATCCAGCGGATGCCGGTGGCGCGGGCGAGGCGGGCGAGTTGGTCGGCGTCGTCGAGGAAGGTGACGAGGACGGGTTCCAGGCCCAGGCGGATGGCGGTGGCGGCGAGGTCGGCGAGGCGTTCGGGTTCGAGGTCGGCGGGGCCGTCGGGGACGCCGTGCCACAGGCCGACGAGGGTGGGGCCGGTGTCGGCGAGCAGGGCGAGGTCGGCGCGGGTGCGGGCGCCGCAGACCTTGAGGTGGCCGGGGCGCAGGGCGCGGGCGGGGGCGAGGGCGGGGGCGGTCATTTGCCCAGTCCCAGCATGGCGGCGATGCGGTTGTACTGGATCTCGTTGCTGCCGGAGTAGATGGTGCCGGCGACGGCGTTGCGCACGTCCTTCTCCACTCCGTATTCGGACATGTAGCCGTTGCCGCCGAAGACCTGGACGGCGGCGAGGGAGGTGGCGAGGTTGGACTCGCTGGTGAGGAGTTTGGCGATGGCCATGTCGACGGTGACGTTGTCACCGGCTTCGAGGCGCTGGGCGGTGTCGTAGAGCCACTTGCGGGCGGTTTCCAGGCGGATCTTGGTGTCGACGATCTTGTTGGCGACGGACTGGTAGGAGCCGATGGGCTTGCCGAAGGACATGCGGGTCTTGGCGTAGTCCAGGCAGCGGTCCAGGCGGTGCTGCATCTCGCCGGTGTTGACGATGAAGGAGTAGAGGATCTCGCGTTTCATGACGTGGTCGAGGACCATGAAGCCGCCGCCGACGCGGCCCAGTACGCGGTCCTTGGGGACGCGGACGCCGTCGAGGAAGAGTTCGGACAGCGGGGAGGTGCGCAGGCCCATCTTCTTGATGGGGTTGCCGCAGCTGAGGCCGGGCATGTCGGCGTCCAGGAGGAAGGCGGTGACGCCGAGTGCGCCGCCCTGGGGGTGGGTGCGGGCGTAGACGACGATGACGTCGGCGACGGGGCCGTTGGAGACGAAGGTCTTGGCGCCGGTGAGGACGAAGTCGTCGCCGTCGCGTACGGCGCGGGTGCGCATCTGCATGGCGTCGGAGCCGCTGTCGGACTCGGTGATGGCGTGGGCGCCGATGGCCTCGCCGGAGGCGATGCGGGGCAGGTAGGCCTCTTTGAGGGCGGGTGAGCCGAAGGCCTGCAGGGGGACGCCGGTGGAGGCGATGGAGGTGGTGACGGAGAAGTTGAGGCCGCCGTCGCGGCAGGTCTGGCCGAGGCCTTCGAGGACGTACATGGTGGTGAGCAGGGACTGGCCCAGGCCGCCGTACTGTTCGTCGAAGGGCAGGGAGAGGATGCCGGTCTTCTGGATCAGGCGCCACTTGTCGTGGGAGAAGGCGGCCTGTTCGTCGCCTTCGATGTGGCCGGCGCTCAGGTCGTCGCCGAAGCGGGCCAGGCCCTCGCGCAGGGCCTTCTGGTCGGCGTTCCAGCGGATCACGGTGTTGCCGCCTTCCTCCCGGGCCCGCCTTTCGGGGGCCCGGGGTGGCAGGCCGGCGCACGGGTCGCCGGCGTTCGTCTGAACAGAAGGTCTCGCGCTCGGGGCCGGGGCGCTGCGGGCGCTGCGGCCCGCCGGGCGGAAGGTGTCGCGCCGGGCGCTGCGGGCTCCCCGGGCGCTGCGCCCGTTAGTAGGCGGAGGAGTTGTGGGCGTCGAGCTGGTGGACCTCGTCGCCGCGCAGGGCCGGGGAGAAGACGCAGACCAGGCGCAGGTCCTCGTGGGGGCTGGCGACCAGGTAGTGGGCGTCGTGCTCGTCGAGGGCGTACAGGCGGCCGGGGGTGATGGGGTGGGAGTTGCCGTCCATGTCGATGACCTCGCCGGAGCCGGCGATGCAGTAGCAGGCTTCCAGGTGGTTGCGGTACTCCAGGCGGGACTTGGTGCCGGCGTTGACGATGGTGTCGGTGAGGCTGTAGCCGAGGCCGTCGCTGGCCACCAGGAAGCGGCGGGACAGGCCGTTGCCCCACTCGACGGTCTTCACGTCGGCGATGTCGCGGATCAGCATGCCGGTTGTTCCTCTCGGGTGGTGGTGCTGGCGGGGGTGAGGGTGGTGGTGCCGGTGCTGGTGGTGCTGGTGGTGCTGTGGGCGGTGGTGCGTCCGCCGGGTGCGTCCGGCTGTGGGGGACGGGTGGGGCGGAGGTCGGTGAGGAAGGCGCGCAACTCCTCGACGGGGTCGAGGCCTTCGGTGTGGGCGTGTTCGATGCGGGCGACGGCGGCGGAGCCGACGATGGCGGCGTGGGCGCCGCTGTCGGCGACGGCCGTGAGGTCGGCGGGGGTCTTGACGCCGAAGCCGACGGCGACGGGGGTGGTGGGGGCGGCGGTGCGCAGGGCGGTGACGGTGTCGGCGAGGGCGCGGTGGCCGTGGGCGGGGGTGGTGCCGGAGCGGCCGTAGTGGGCGACGAGGTAGACGTAGGCGCCGGCGGCGCCGTGGGCGGCGGCGGTGAGGACCTCGGGGGTGGAGGCGGGGTAGCAGGTGGTGACCTGCGGGAGGCCTTCGTCGTGCAGGGCCTGCTGCCAGGCGGGGCGTACGCGTGGGGGCAGGGCGTGGACGAGGAGGGCGGCGGCTCCGGCGCGGGTGACGGCGCGGGCGGTGGCGGCGGGGTCGCGGTGGCGCAGGCTGTGGCTCCAGTCGGCGAGCAGGACGACCTTGAGGCGGGTGAGTTTCGGGGTGAGGTCGGCGAGTTCGGCGAGGACGGTGTCCAGGGTGGTGCCGGCGTCGAGGGCGCGGGTGGCGGAGCGGCGGATGACGGGGCCGTCGGTGGGCGAGTTGGGGAAGGGGACGGCGAGTTCGAGGACGTCGGTGCCGTGGGCGTCGAGCATGTGGGCGAGGTCGGCGAGGCGCCCGGCGGGGTCGCCGGCGTTGAGGAAGACCGCGAGGCCGAGTTCGCCGTCGGGGAAGAGGGGTTCAGACACCGGCTGCCTCCCGGGGGCGGGCGCCAAGGCGTTCGGCGAGTGCGCGGGGGGCGCCGTCGGCGAGGGCGTCCAGGGCGGTGGTGTAGGCGGTGTGCCAGCGGGTGTGGCGGCCGCTGGCGAGGGCGAGGGCGGCGGCGTTGAGCGCGATGGTGTGGGTGGCGGTGTCGCCGGCCTGGGCGCTGAGGGCGCGCAGGAAGTGGCCGGTGAGGTCGTCGGGGTGCGGCGCGAGGTCGGCGAGGGTGCCGGTGTCGGGGGCGACGGATCCGGCGGGCAGGTGGATGGCGCCGTCGGGGGTGTGGAGGGTGTTGTCGGCGAACGGCAGGAGCTCGTCGGCGCCGGCGCTGTTGTGGGCCAGCCACACGGTGCGGGTGGGGTTGCGGGCGGCGAGGGCGCGCAGGGCGTCCAGCGGGGCGGCGGCGCAGGCGCCGGTGAGCTGGGCGGTGACGGGGACGGTGGCGAGCAGCGGGCCGAGGGTGTTGAGGAAGGCGCCGAAGGGTTTGAGGGTGAGGGGGTAGAGGATGCGGGCCAGGCGGGTGAGGGCCGGCGGGTAGACGTGGGGGCCGGCGAAGGCGATGCCGTGGCGGGCGAGGTGGTCGGCGGTGGCGGCGTGGCCGGAGGTGAGGGTGATGCCCAGGCGTTCGAGGAGGTCGACGGAGCCGGCGGCGCTGGTGTAGGCGCGGGAGCCGGTTTTGACGACGGGGATGCCCATGGCGGCGGCGGTCAGGGCGGCGGCGGTGGAGAGGTTGAAGGTGGCGGGTCCGCCGCCGGTGCCGACGATGTTGACGCTGGCCGGGTGGGCGGGGCCGGGGTCGGGGGCGCGTTCGGTGAGGGAGGTGGTGAGGGCGGCGAGGGTCGCGGGCTCGGGCAGGCGGGTGGTGAGGCTGGCCAGCAGGGCCGCCGCCTGGGCCCGGTCGCTGTCGCGGGCCGGGCCCAGGGTGCGTTGCTCCAGCTGGTCCCACCACGAGCGCCAGGCTTCCAGGGGTACCGGGCGGCCGGCGAGGAGTGCGGTGAGGGCCGGGTGCATGGGATCAGCCGCCCACCGTGGCGCTGGCCGCGGCGCGGCGTTCGGTGATGAAGGCGTCGATGGCGGCGACCGAGCGGAAGTTGTTCGGGTCGAGGTCGGTGTCGTCGACGGGCAGGGAGAAGTGGTCCTCGACCCAGGCGATGAGCTTGAGGACGCCGAGGCTGTCGATGACGCCGTCGGAGAGCAGGTCGTGGTCGTCGGCGAGCTGCTCGGGGGTGACGTCGGGCAGGAACTCCTCGATGAGGAACCGCTTGATCTGGGTGATGTTGCTCATGGTGGCAACTCCCTTGCATGGTTGAGGAATTGGGAAAGGGATGGGTGGTTCAGGGGGTGGGCAGGACGGCCTTGCGGTCGATCTTGCCGGTGGCCGTCTTGGGCAGGGGCTCGTCGTGGATGGCGAGCTTCTCGGGGACGGCGGCGCGCGGCAGGTTGCGGGCCAGGTGCTCGCGCAGGGTGAGGGTGTTGAGGGTGGAGCCGGGGGTGCGCTGGACGGCGGCGTGCAGGCGTTTGCCGGTCAGCGGGTCGCTCGCGGCGGCGACGGCGGCTTCCAGGACCTCGGGGTGGGTGAGCAGGACGCGTTCGATCTCGGCGGTGTTGACGGCGACGCCGCGGACCTTGACCTGGAAGTCGGAGCGGCCGGTGAGGTGGACGCGGCCGTGTTCGTCGCGGGTGACGAGGTCGCCGGTGCGGAACCAGCGCCGTCCGGCCCCGGCGCCTTCGGGCTGGGTGGTGAAGCGGCCGGTGTCGCGGGAGCGGTCGAGGTAGCCGGCGGCCTGGAAGGGGGTGGAGACGTACAGTTCGCCGCTGCCGGGGCCGTCGAGGGGGGTGCCGTCGGGGGTGGCGATGAGGGTGCGCACGCCGGGCAGCGGGCGGCCGATGGGCACGGGCAGGGCGGCGGCGGCGTCCAGGCGGTCCAGGCGGTGCAGGAAGCTGTCGTTGGTCTCGGTGCAGCCGTAGATGTTGTAGAGGCGGGCGGCGGGCAGCAGGGCGGGCAGGGCTGCGAGGGTGCGGGCGTCGATGGCGTCGCCGGTGAACGCGGCGTGTTCGACGCTGTCCAGGGCGGTGGTGCCGGCGGCCTGCAGGAGCAGGGCCCAGGCCAGGGGGACGGCCTGCATGACGTGCGGGCGGTGGTGGGTGAGCTCGGCGAGCAGGTGGCGGGCGTTGAGCGCGTGGGCGGGGTCGATGAGCAGGCAGGTGCCGCCGGCGGCGAGGGTGGCCCACACGTCGAGCAGGGCGAGGTCGAAGTTCAGCGGGGCGTAGTTGGCGACGACGCGGCCGGGGCCGAGGTCGAAGGTGTCGTGGGCCCAGGCGGTGAAGCGGTCGACGGCGCCCTGCGCGAGGGGGACGATCTTGGGCAGGTCGGTGGAGCCGGAGGTGGTGAGCATGAACGAGGTGCCGGCGGCGAGGGTGGGCCGCGGGGCGGCGTGGGCGAGGGCGGGCAGGGCGGGGGTGTCCTGGCCGCGGGGGGTGAGCAGGCGGCGGGCGCCGGCCTGGGCGAACAGGGCGGCCAGCAGCGCCGGGGCGAGCTGCGGGGAGGGCAGCAGGAAGGGGCGGCGCTCCATCAGGCAGGCCAGGACCAGGGCGACGGCCTCGGGTGACTTGACGGCGAGCAGGCCCACCGGTTCCCCGGGTGCCAGGTCGAGGGCGGCCAGGCGCTCGCGTTCGGCGTCGGCGAGGGCGGCGAGTTCGCCGTAGGAGACGGTGCGCTCGTGCCACAGCAGGGCCGGGGCGTTCGGCCGGGTGCGGGCGTGGGCGGTGAACGCGTCGGGCAGCGGCAGCGGGGCCAGCGCGGCCTCGGCGGCGGCGGTCGCGGCATCACCGTCGGCGGCGGTGGTCGCGGTGGCGGCCCCGGCGGCGGCGGTGCCGGTGGCGGCGGCGGTGGTGGCTGTGCCGGTGGCGTGGGTGGTCATCGGGGTCACTCCCCCGCCGGCGCGATCCGCGCCCAGCCGGCCTTGACCGCGGTGCCCGCGTCGGTGGCGATCGTGAAGCGCACCACCGTGGCACCGTCGTAGGGCTGCAGCGTCAGGCGCAGCTCGGTGCCGTGGAGGGTGGGGGCGGCGAAGCGGGCGCCGAGGGCGGTGACGCGGGAGGGGTCGCCGCCGGCGTGGCGGTCGGTGATCTCCTCGGCGGCCAGGGCGACGAGGTGCATGCCGTGGGCGATGGCGGCGGGGAAGCCGGCTGCCCGGGCGGCGGAGTCGTCGAGGTGGATGGGGTTGAGGTCGCCGGAGGCGTTGGCGTAGGCGGTGGTGTCGGCGGCGGTGAGGGTGTGGGTGAGGGTGAGGGGTTCGCCGTCGGGAGTGGTGCCGGGGTGGGCGGCGGGGGTGAGGATGCCGCGGGCCTCGGTGCGGGTGGCGCCGACCAGCAGGGCGGAGGTGTCGAGGTCCGCGATGGGGGTGGCGGTGGCGGCGTCGGTGATGCGGGTGGTCAGGGCCAGGCGGGTGCCGCGGGCTTCGCGGCGTACCGCGGTGAGTTCGACGCTGACGTCCACCTCGCCCGGGGCCAGGGGGGTGTGGGTGCGGATCTCCTGGGCGAGGTGGACCACGCCGGTGAAGCCGTCGTCGCCGGCGGTCAGGGCGGTGACGGTGTGCTGGGCCAGGGCGTGGGCGGCGACGAAGGGGTGGGCGGGGCTCGCCGCGCCGGCGCCGTCGGGGGTGGGCAGGGCGGTGCGGGCGGCGGCGCGGTAGGCGGCCAGGTCGCCGGCGGTGACGGTCAGGCGGGTGCGCGCCGCGGGCGCGGCGGGGGCCGGGGCGGTCGCGGGGGCGGGCGTGGTCGCGGTCGCGGGGGCCGGGGCGGTCGCGGGGGCGGGCGTGGTCATAGCGGGGTCACCACCAGGGTCGAGTTGTGGCCGCCGAAGCCGAACGAGTTGGACAGCGCCGCGCCGCTTCGGATGGGGCGGGGTGCGGTGTGGACGACGTCGAGGTCCAGGCCCTCTTCGGTCTTCTCGTGGTTGGCGGTGGGAGGGACGGTGCGGGTGTTCATGGCCTGGACGGCGGCGATCAGCTCGACGGCCCCGGCGGCGCCGATCAGGTGGCCGATGGCGCCCTTGGTGGAGGTGACCGGCACGGCGTGCGGGCCGAACACGGTGCGCAGGGCGGCGGCTTCGGCCCGGTCGTTGTGCACGGTGGAGGTGCCGTGGGCGTTGACGTGGGCGATGTCGGCCGGGCTCAGGCCGGCGTCGGCGAGGGCGGCGCGCATCGCGGTGACCGCGCCGGCGCCGTCGGGACGCGGGTTGGACAGGTGGTAGGCGTCGGAGCTGGAGCCGTACCCGGCGAGCAGCGCGTAGGGGGTGCGGCCGCGGGCGCGGGCGTCGTCCAGGCGTTCCAGGACGAGGAAGCCGGCGCCTTCGCCCATCACGAAGCCGTCGCGTTCGGTGTCGAAGGGCCGTGAGGCGCGGGCGGGGTCGTCGTTGCGCTGGGAGTGCGCGCCGAGGTTGCCGAACGCGGCGAGGGTGACCGGGGTGAGGGTGGCCTCGCAGCCGCCGGCGATGACGACGTCCGCGCGGTGGGTCTCCAGGAGCAGGGCGGCGTGGCCGATCGCGTCCGCGCTGGAGGCGCAGGTGGTGGCGATGGTCAGCGCCGGGCCGCTCCACGCCAGGCGCATGGCGATCTGGGCTGCGGCCGCGTTGGGCATGGTGACCAGCGGCATCAGCGGCGAGACGCGCAGCGGCCCGTGCTCGGTGTAGAGGGCGGACTCGCGGTCGCTGGTGGTGCGCCCGCCGACCGCGTTGCCGACGACGATGGCGCTGCGCCCGGGTTCGGGCCGGGGGCTTCCGGCGTCGGCGTGGGCGGCCAGGGCGGCCAGGGTGCCGTAGTGGGCGAAGGGGTCCAGGCGGCGGGCGTCCTTGGCGGGCACGGGCCCGTCGGCGGGCAGGTCGCTCACGCGGCAGCCCAGGCGTACCCGGTGGCGGGCCAGGGCCACATCGGTCAGGGCGGTGGCGGTGGAGCGTCCGGAGGCGACGGTGTGCCAGAACTCCTGGACGGTGTGGCCGGCGGGGCTGACCACGCCGAGGCCGGTGACGGCGATCGGGGGGCGGGTGTGCGGGGCCATGGCGTCCTCTCCTCTGCGGGCCGGGTGGTGGCGGGGGCTCAGATCAGACCGGTCTGGGCGGCGGCGGTCAGGAACGCGTCGGCGGCGAAGTCGATGTCGGCGGCGGTGTGGCGGGCGGTGACGGCGATGCGCAGCCGGGCGAGGTCGTTGGGCACGGCGGGGGTGACGACGGGCAGGCCGATGACGCCGGCCTTGCGGCAGGCGGTGGCGTAGTCGTAGGCGGCGTCGTCGGAGCCGGCGATGACGGGCAGCACGGCGGTGGTGGAGTCCATGGTGGAGATGCCGGCGGCGTTCAGGCGCTCGCGCAGGCGCTGGGCCTGGACCTGGGTGTGGGTGACGCGCTCGGGTTCGCGGCGCAGGATGCGCAGGGACTCCAGGGCGGCGCCGGTCTGGGCGGGGCCGAGGGCGGCGGAGAACAGGAACGGGCGGGCGGCGTAGCGCAGGTGGCCGATGAGGTCGTGGCTGCCGGCGATCCAGCCGCCCATGGAGGGGATGGCCTTGGAGAGGGTGCCGAGCTTGACGTCGACGCGGACCTTGTGGTCGAAGTGCTCCTCGATGCCGCCGCCGGTCTTGCCGATGACGCCCAGGGCGTGGGCCTCGTCGACCATGAGGAGGGCGTCGTAGCGGTCGCAGACCTCGCGCAGTTCGGGCAGCGGGGCGATGTCGCCGTCCATGGAGTAGACGCTGTCGACGATGACCAGGCGCACGCCGGTGGGGGAGGCGGCCTTGAGGCGGCGCTCCAGGTGCTCGACGTCGTTGTGGCGGAAGCGGGTGACGGTGGCACCCGAGAGGCGGCAGCCGTCGACGATGGAGGCGTGGTCGTACTTGTCGATCAGGACGGTGTCGCCCTGGCCGACGAGGGCGCCGACGGTGCCGACGTTGGCGGCGTAGCCGGAGCCGAAGACCAGGGCGCGTTCGCGGCGGGCGAAGCGGGCGACCTCGGCTTCGAGTTCCTCGTGCAGGGGGATGGTGCCGGCCAGGGCGCGCACGCCGTGGTTGCCGGTGCCGTAGACGTCGACGGCGGCCTTGGCGGCGGCCACCACGCGCTCGTCGCCGGCCAGGCCGAGGTAGCTGTAGCCGGACATCATGAGCAGGCGCTCGCCGTCGAGGTCGCAGTAGGCGCTGTCGCGTTCCATGGTGTAGGCGACGAAGCTGTTGCGCCGGGAGGGGTCGGACTCCAGTGCGGCCACCCGGGCGTTCGTTGCGGCGAGCTTCGGCTCCAGGCGGTCCCATGCTCCGGTGGCGTTCACGGGCGTTTCTCCTTCACGGCTTCACGGCTGTCGCGGTTTGCGGGCTTCGCGGGGCTGGACGGCTTTCGCGGATTTCACGGATTCCCGGTTTCCCGGTTTCCCGGTTCCCGTTTCCGGGCCTGCCGGTTTCCGGGTTCGCTTCCGGTTTCGGTCCGGTTTGTTTCCGGCTGCTTCCGGTTGCTTTCCGGCCGGGGCCGGGGTGTTCGGGGTCCGGGGCGGCTTCGGGCGGGCTTTCTCGAAGCGTTCACGCGGGGTGCTCAAGGATGGCTACATTTCTACGGCAGGATGCGCAAGGCATCCGCAATAGGCGCTTCGCCGGCCTGCGGTTCCGCTCTGACGTGCGGAAACCTTGCGTCCACGACGCATCGACCGGCCGGCGGGTATGTTTTCGCGGCCGGTGTTGACACCGCGCCTCGCGGCGAATGTATGGTCAAAATCCGCCGAAACCGAACGGCTGGTCGGCGGCTATTTGTTCTGTTCCGGGTTTCCCATGCCGACGGCCCGGCACGGGCCGTCACTTCCGCTTTGGCTCAAGGGGGTTGGAGCTACGTTGAACGGCTTCAGGGAAGACAGTCCGTCCGGCAGATCGGGGGCGCGGCGATGCTGATCCGCCTCACCGGTCTGGTCGCGATCGAGCACGAGGACGGTGCCCCGCAGCACCTGTCCAGCGCCCAGGCCCAGGTGGCGTTCGCCCGCCTGGTGCTGGAGCGCTCCGGCGGCACCAGCCGCGACCAACTGGCCGACACCATCTGGCCCGACGGGCTGCCCGACACCTGGGCCTCGGCGCTGCGCAGCGTGGTGAGCCGGGTGCGGGCCTTCGTCACCGACCCGGGCCAGGGCCCGGGCGCGACCCCGCTGATCGCCCAGGGCGGGCGCTACGTGCTGCGCCTGCCGGCGGACGCGGCCGTGGACCTGGAAGCCGCCGCGTCCGCGGTCGGCGAGGCCGGGGAGGCGCTGGCCGCGGGCAGCCACGCGGTGGCGCAGCAGCTGGCCGCCGGGGCGCTGGCGAACCTGCGCGGGGCGTTCCTGCCCGACCACGAGGGCGAGTGGGCCCAGGGGGTGCGCGAGCACGTGGACGAGCTGCGGATCAGCGCGCTGGAGACCGCGAGCCTGGCGGCCTCCGCGCTCGGCGAAGAACACCACGCGCTGCGCTGGGCCGACGAGGCGGTGCGCCGCGCCCCGTTCCGCGAGAGCGCCTACCGCTGCCGCATGGAGGCGCTGGCCGCCTCCGGCAACCGCGCCGAGGCGCTGCGCTGCTACCAGCAGCTGCGCCAGGTGCTGGCCGAGGAGCTGGGCATCGACCCGGCCGCCGAGACCCAGGAGCTCTACCTCGCGCTGCTGCGCACCCCGACCCCGGCGCCGCCCGCCCCGGCGGCGGTGCGCCCGGTGGACCCGGTGCTGATGGGCATCTTCGAGCCCCTCGCGCTGATCCGCCTGCCGCGCCCGGCCCCCACCCCGGTGCGCGCCGCCTGACCCGCGGGCCGTCCGCCCCCGACCCCCACCCCCACCCCGGGAGGGGCGGACGGCCCCGCGGCCCCGCCGCCGGCTCCCCTCCCCTCTCCCCGCGCCCCGGCGCCCCGGTCACGGGACGCCGGGGGCCGCGCGGCGCCGCCCGTCCGCTCCCGCGCCCTTCGTCCCCGCCCCCTCTCCCCGTTCTCCCCGCCCCTTGTCCGCTGCCCTGTCCGCCCCGCCTACGCGGCTCCACTTCCCGCGCGGCACACCGGCGTACGGCGCCCCCTGCCCCCTTCTCCCCCGCCCTCTGTCCGCTTCTCCCCGTCCCTTCCTCCGCTGCCCCGTCCGCCCCGGCCGCCCCGTCGGCGCCGCGGGCGGGCTCCGGTGCTGCTGTGCTTCCTGCGCGGGGCCTTCCCGGCGCGCCGGCGGGCGCGCGGTGGGGCCGGGCGGCGCTCCCGGGGTGCGGTGAGCCGCCGGGCGCGCCCGGCCGGTGGGGTGTGCGGGCGGGGTGTGCGGGCGGGTGCGGCCTTGCGTGTCCTGCGCCGGGGCGTGTTGCGGAGGTGTTGCGGTGGGCGTGGCAGACGGCCTTGCCGTAGTAGCGTCGGGGCGTGAAGTCGCGCGCACGGCGCGGTCTTTGACCATCGGACGGACGGGGGTCGAGCGTTGGGAAGGGGTGGTGGGTGTGGGACGGGCACGCGTGGCGGCGCGGGTGATCGTGCACCCTGGTGTGGAGGACGTGAGCGTCCAGCAGGTGCTGGAGGCGCTCGCTGATCCGGCCCGCAGGTCGGTGGTACGCACGCTCGCGCACTCCCGGGCGGACTTGAGTTGCGGTTCCTTCGACCTGCCGGTCGGGCGTTCGACCTCCAGCCACCACTTCGGCGTGCTGCGCGAGGCGGGGCTGCTGCGCCAGTACTACGTGGGCACGACCAAGATGAACGCGCTGCGCAGCGAGGAGCTGGAGCGGCGTTTCCCGGGTCTGCTGTCGGCGGTGGTGGCCGCCGCGGACGCGGAGGTGCTGGACACCGCGCCCTCCTGACAGCGCTCCCTCCCGGCACCGGGCCCTGCCGGCACCGGTTCGCCTTCCCGGGCCCGCGGCACGGTTCGTGCCGTGGGCCCGGGCGCGTTCGGCCGTGCGGTGACGCGGGGTCAGCCCGCCGCGCCACCGCCGGCCGGCGTGCCGTGCGCGGTGTCGTCCGCCCGCGTGCCGTGCGCGGTGTCGTCCACGGTGATGACGATCTTGCCCGTCTGGGTGCCGGCTTCCAGGTAGCGGTGGGCCTCGGCGATGGTGTCGAGGCCTTCGAAGACGCGGTCGACGGCGGGGGTGAAGGTGCCGTCGGCCAGGCCCGCGGTGACGAACGCGCGGGCGCGGCGCAGGCGTTCGTCGTCGCGGGTGACCTCGTGCATGGAGTAGAAGCGGCTGGTGACGGGGGCGAAGGTGTCCTGGCCGGGCAGGGGGGTGTCGCGCGGGTCGAGGCGGCCGTAGACGATCAGGCGCCCGCCGGGGGCGAGGGTGCGGGCGAGGGTGAGGACGCCGGGTCCGGCGACGGGGTCGAAGACGGTGCGCACGCCGTGTCCGCCGGTGGCGGCGCCGACGCGTGCGAGGAGGTCCTGTTCGCCGGTGACGACGACGTCGGCGGCGCCGGCCTGCAGGAGGCGGGGGACCTTGGCGCGGGTGCGGGTGGTGGCGATGGGGATCGCGCCCAGGCGCCGGGCGGTGCGGATCGCGGCGAGGCCGACGCCGGAGGCGGCGGCGGTGAGCAGGACGTGGTCGCCGGGGCGCAGGTGGCCGTCCTCGGCGAGGGCGCCGTAGGCGGTGAGGTAGGACATCCACACGGCGGCGCCCTGGAGGGGGGTGAGGCCGCGGGGGCGGTGGACGGCGGCGCGGGCGGGCACGAGGACGTGGGTGCCGTGGACGCCGTAGTCGTTGAGGTCGAAGGCGGGCACGGTGTCGACCTGGTCGCCGACGGCGAAGCCGGTGACGCCGTCGCCGAGGGCCTCCACGGTGCCGGAGGCCTCGTAGCCGAGGGTGGCGGGCAGGGCGGGGTGTTCGAGGTAGGTGCCGGCGCGGAAGAGCGCCTCGGCGCGGTTGAGGCCGATCGCGGCGACGCGCAGGCGCAGTTCGCCGGGCCCGGGTTCGGGCAGCGGGCACTCGCGCACGGACAGGACCTCCGGTCCGCCGGTGGTCTCGAAGACGACGGTCCTGGGCATGGCGCCCCTCCCCTGCTCGTGGTGGTCCTGTGGTGCGGCGCCGGCGTCGCGTCCGCTCCCCCACCCAAGCCGTGCCGGCACCGCCCTGTCAAACGTCGACGGCGATCGGAATAGCGGTCAGCTTCCGCCTGTTGCACGGGAGTTGGGCTGCTGCAACTCCTGCTTGTCCGCGCCGGCGTCGGGTGCTGCGGGCCGGGGGCTGCGGGGCCGGGGCGTAGGCTCTGGCCCGTGATCGGAAACGACGGCGGCACCGACGGCGGCACCGGCGCAGACACCGACGGCGGCCCGGGCTGGGCCGCGACCCTGCGCTGGGCCGGGCAGGCGCTGGCACCCGGCGAGCGGATCACGGCGGTGACACCGCTCAAGGGCGGGTGGACCTCCCGGATGCGCCGCCTGGATGTCGAACGCCCGGGCGGCCGGGCGCCGTACGCGCTGGTGCTGCGGTCCTTCGTCACGCCGTTCTACCGCCGCCACGCCCCGGCCCTGCTGGCCCGCGAGGCCGGCGTGCTGCGCCTGCTGGAGGGCGCGGGTGTGCCGGCCGCGCGCCTGGTCGCCCTCGACGAGGACGGCCGGGCGTGCGACCACCCGTCGCTGGTGATGACCCGCCTGCCCGGCAGCGTGCGGGTCGCCCAGGACGCGGACGCCCCGCGGCGCGCGGACCTGCTGGCCGCCCAGCTCGCCGCCGTCCATGCCCTGCCGGTGCCCCGCGGGCAGCGCCCGCGCACCTGGCAGGCGTGGACGGCCCCCGACCTGGTGCGCGTGCCCGAGGGCACCGGGCGCCGCGGGCTGTGGGCGCGGGCGGTGGAGGCGATCGGCCGCGAGGCGCCCGCGTTCCGGGGGTGCTTCCTGCACCGCGACTTCCACCCGGGCAACGTGCTGTTCACCGGCGCCGGTGACACCCTCGCGGTCAGCGGGGTCGTCGACTGGGTGGAGACCTCCTGGGGCCCGGCGGACCTGGACGTCGCCCACTGCTCCACCGCCCTGGCCCTGCTCCACGGCCCGGCCGCCGGCCTGGCCTTCGCCGAGCGCTACCGCGCGGCCGGCGGCACCCCCCTCGCCGAGGGGAGCGACCACCTGTACTGGCGCCTGCTGGACGCCCTCGCCTTCGCCCCCGACGCCGAGAAGGTCGCCGTCCCCTGGCGCGAACTGGGCCGCACCGACCTGACCCCGGCCCTGCTGACCGCCCGCCTGGAGGACTACCTGCAGGCCCTGTTCGACCACTACGCCTGACACCCCACCGCCCCACGAAGGCACGGCGGGCAGCGCCACACGCCCCCGGCACCCGGGCGGTGCCGGGGGGCGTCGACGGCGCGTGGCAACGGGTCTTCGCGGCAGTGCCGCCGTGTCGGCTGCGGCGGTGGACTCCACCGTGTGCCGGGCCCGCCGGCCACACCGCCGGTGCGTGGGAAGTCGGCGGGGCCGACTTCCCACGCACCGGACCCCCGAAGCGGCAGACGCGCTGCACCCCACCGCTGCAGCCCCGCACCCGCCGCGGCGGGCGCCGTCGGGCCGGGCGTGACAGCGCTCGCGTGCGGTGTCCCGGACCGGAAGCCCGGTACTCGGCCGCCCCTCGCCGCACACCGCACGCATCGCTCCCGTCCTACCGGACCAGGCCCGTGATGCCGACGGCCGCACCCCCTCCCCCGCGCGTGAAAAGTCGGCGGAGCCGACTTCCCGCGCACCGAACCCCCGAAGCGACGGACGCGCTGCACCCCACCGCTGCAGCCCGCACACACCCCCGCACGGCAGCGGGCCGCCGGCGCAGCGCGCGAGGCGGGTGCGGGCTGCGCTCGCCGGAGGGGTGTCCTGGTCCGGGCAGGTGCCGGGCACGGCGGACACAGCGGGCACGGTCCTCGCGCACCGGCTCTGCGCCGGTTCTTCGGCCGCGACCGGCCGGGGGCCGTGTCCCCAGGCGGGCGGTGCCGAAGGGGTGGCGAACTGTTGAAACGCCTGACTGTGCGTAAGTGCGCATGGGCGTAATCCAGTTGCTTATGATCGCGTTCGTGAATCTGACGGAGTGGGCGCGAGCGCAGGGGATCAGTCCCCATACCGCTTACCGCTGGTTCCGTCAGGGCACTGTGCCGGTTCCGGCCGAGCGGGTGGGGCCGCGCACGATCCTGGTGAACATCGGGGCCAACACCGCATCCGACGACCCGACCGGCGGCGTCGGCCTGCATGCCCGGGTCTCCTCACATGACCGGAAGTCGGACCTTGAGCGGCAGACGGCCCGGCTCACCGGATGGGCGGCCAAGGGTGGTCACCGTGTCGTCCGGGTCGAATCGGAGATCGGTTCCGGGATGGACGGCGGCCGGTCGAAGGCCCGTCGTCTGCTGGCCGATCCGGCTGTGACAACGGTCGTTGTCGAGCACAAGGACCGCCTCGGCCGGATGAACGTCGAACTCGTGGAAGCCGCGCTCGCCGCGTCGGGCCGCCGCCTGGTCGTCCTGGACGAGGGTGAGGTCGAAGACGATCTGGTGCGGGACACGGTCGAGATACTGACCTCGTTCTGTGCCCGCTTGTACGGGCGTCGCTCGGCCACGGATCGGGCGAAGGCCGCGCTGGAGGCCACCGAGCGTGGCTGACCTGCGTGACATCGCCCGCCCGTTCGTCGCCGATCCCGCTTCGGGTGTGTGCGTGCGCGACCGGCTCAAGGGCCTGACAGCCGAGGACGGCAAGGTCCTGCGGCGGGTCGGCGAGCACCTCGGTTCGCTCGCGTCCCGGGATCTGGCCCGGCGTGTCCGGGACGGCCCGGAGCACTCCTCCAAGACGTGGGCGGCCCGAAAGCGTGACCTGACGCCGGAGTCATCGGCGCGCTGGGCCGGTTCGATCACGAAGACCACACATGACCAGTGGGGGCTGTCCCGCCGCGCCCAGTGGCAGCACCTCGACTCGTTGCGGGCCGGTATCGCAACGATCCGCCACCGCCTGTCCCTACCCATCGGCGAGAAGGGCACCAAGCGCGCCCCGGGCGGATACCGGTCCAAGCGCGAGTGGTTCGTCAAGTCCCGCCGCCTGGCGCACCTTGAAGCCGAGTTCGAGCATGTCAAGGCCGAGCGTGAGGCCGCAACGGTCTGCGTCGTCCGAGGTGGCCGGCGCTTGCTCAAGACCCGTCACAACCTCGACGCCGCAGACCTGACCGAGGATCAGTGGCGGGAACGCTGGGACGCGGAGCGCTGGTTCATCTCCGCCGACGGTGAGTCCGGCAAGCGGTTCGGCAATGAAAAGATCCGTGTCACGCCGGACGGCGAGGTCAGCATCAAGCTGCCCCTGCCACTGGCGCACCTGGCCAACGGCAAGCACGGCCGGTACGTCCTCACCGCAAAGGCCTCGTTCCCGCACCGGGGCGCAGAGTGGCGCGACCGCATCGAGACGAACCGGGCGGTGGCCTACCGCATCCACGTGGACGTGGATCGCAGCCGCTGGTACCTCGACGCGAGCTGGCAGCGCAAAGACCTCCCCATCGTCCCTCTGGAGTCGTTGCGTTCGGGAGAAGTGATCGGGGTGGACATGAACGCCGACCACCTCGCCGCCTGGCGCCTGGACACCCACGGCAACCCGATCGGCAAGCCCCGCACCTTCGACTACCGGCTCACCGGTACCGCCACTCACCGGGACGCCCAGATCCGGCACGCCCTCATCCGCCTCCTCCACTGGGCCAAGGACACCGGATGCCGGGCCGTCGTCATCGAGGACCTGGACTTCACCGACTCCAGGACCCGCGAGAAGCACGGCCGCCGCAAGCGGTTCCGGCAGCTGATCTCCGGCGTCCCCACCGGCAAGCTGCGCGCCCGGCTCCTCGCGATGAGCGCCGAGCGCGGCATCGGCGTCATCGCCGTGGACCCCGCCTACACCTCGATGTGGGGGGCCGAGCACTGGCAAAAGCCCCTCACCGCACCGAACCGCCCCGTCACCCGTCACCAGGCGGCGGCCGTGGCGATCGGACGACGCGCCCTCGGACACCGGATCAGGCGTCGGACGGCACCGCCCCACCACGACCAGAGCGATCGCGGTGGGCATCGGACCGCCCAGGCCCGAACCGGCGACCGGGAGCGCGAGGGAACCCGCCCTCCCCTACCCGGACCGCACACACGATGCGCGCCGCCGACCGTGGCAGCGAACGCGGGAGACCAGGACACCCAAGACCGTTCGGGGCGTCCGGCCGTGCAACTCATGCACAGTCAGTAGGAACGGTTAGGGTCGCCCGTCATGGGAGCGAGCAGCTGGTCGTACGTCACGCCGTGGCAGGCGCAGGAGCAGCGGGCGCTGGAGGCCCTGCGCGAGGAGGTGTTCGCGCGGGACGCCGGGTACTGGCGGGAGCTGGGGGTGGCGTCGCTGGCCGAGCTGGACGCGGGCGGGGTGCTGGAGGAGGAGGGCGGCGCGCATTCGGTGCTCGACGTCCGGTGGGTGGTGCGCTGCGAGGCGGACACCGAGGGGGTCGGTGAGGTGCGGGTGGTCGAGGAGGCGGAGGCGGTGGAGCTGTTCGGGACGCCACGGCCCTCGCGGGAGGCGGTGGAGTCGGCCCTGGCGCGGGCCGGGGACGGGTGGTTCCCGCCGTTCGGGCGCGGCTCGGGCTGCTGCACCGCGGTCCACGGGGACGGCGGCCGGGCGGTGGGGCTGTGCTTCTGGGGCGTCACCGGGGACTGACCCGGTGGGCGCGAGGCGGACGCCCACGGGCGGCGCACCGCCACGGCCCGCAGGACCGGGCACCGAACACGGGCACCGGCAGCGGCGTGTGAGGGAAGCGCTCTGCTTCCACCTCCGGCGCGGGAAGTCGGCGGGGCCGA
The DNA here is from genome assembly GCF_040303045.1 of Kitasatospora sp. NPDC096140. Taxonomy (NCBI): domain Bacteria; kingdom Bacillati; phylum Actinomycetota; class Actinomycetes; order Kitasatosporales; family Streptomycetaceae; genus Kitasatospora; species Kitasatospora sp. NPDC096140. The sequence goes on along the minus strand of NZ_JBEOUW010000002.1, from coordinate 22,262 downwards.
CTTCCTGCGCACCGAACCCCCGAAGCGGCCGGGCATGACAGCGCTCGCGTGCGGTGTCCCGGACCGGAAGCCCGGGCACTCGGCCGCCCCTCACCGCACGCCGCAGGCATCGCTCCCGTCCTGCCGGACCAGGCCCGTCATGCCGACGGCCGCCCCCGGCGTGAGAAGTCGGCGGGGCCGACTTCCCGTGCACCGACGCGGCGCGACACCGTCAACGACACGGCGCCCCAAGCCGACTGGACCGCGGCACCGACGGCCGGCCGCACCCCTCCCCCCTGCGGCACGGGAAGTCGGCGGGGCCGACTTCCTGCGCACCGAACCCCCGAAGCGGCAGAAGCGCTGCGCTCCGCCGCTGTGGCCCGGCGCGCACCCCCGGGCCCGGGGGCCGGAGCGCGGGCGGCCGCCCCGTACGGTGGGCGCCTTCGGCCGGGCCGGGGCCGGGGCGCTCGGGCCGCTCACAGGTGCAGCTGGAGGTCCTCCTCGGCGGCGGTGACGTCGCCGGTGAAGGTGCGGCGGGCCTCGGCGAGCGCCTGGGCGCGGTCGGTGCCGGGCCAGAAGTGGGTGAGCAGGAGCCGGGCGGCGCCGGCGCGTTCGGCCCACTGCCCGGCCTGGGCGGCGCTGAGCAGGTACGGGTCGTCGGGGTCGCAGCCGCAGGTGGTGGCGCCGGCGATGAACAGGTCGGCGCCGGCGGCGAGTTCGGCCAGCGCCGGGCCGGGGCCCGCGTCGCCGCTGTAGGCGAGGGTCAGGCCCGGGGCGCTCAGGCGCACGCCCGCGTGCGGGACGTGGTGGGGCAGCGGCGCGGTGTCCAGGCGCAGCGGGCCCAGGCGGTGGGTGGCGGTGGCGGCGGTGGGCAGGGGGTGGATGTCGAAGACGTCGTTGAGGTCTTCGGTGGGTTCCATGGCCTGGACGCGGGTGACGACGCCGGGGGTGCAGTACAGGGGCAGGCGGGGCGGGCGGGGGGTGGTGAAGTAGCGGGCGCGGCACAGGGCGCTGAGGTCGGCGCAGTGGTCGGGGTGTTCGTGGGTGATGACGACGGCGTCCAGGCCGGTGGCGGCGGTGTGCCGGAGCAGGCGGGGGAAGGTGGCGTAGCCGAGGTCGAGGGCGAGGCGGTAGCCGTCGTGTTCGAGGAGGAAGCCGCTGGCGGCCCGGTCCGCTTCGGGGTGGGCGGCGCTGGTTCCCAGGACGGTGAGTCGGCTCACCGGGTGATGCTCTCACAGGCGGGGTGAATCCTTGTGAATCCTTTCGGGGCCGGGGTGCCTCTTATGGGCGGGCCCGGTGCGTTGCCGGGTCCGCGTGTATGGGTCCCCGGGTGTGGTGCCCGGTGGGCGGGAGCCCCTGTGTGGGAGGTCGTTGTGGTCGTCGGTGTGGGTGTGGCCGTGGGCGCGGTGCTGGTGTGCGCCTGCGTGTTCGTGTTCGGGCGCAGGCGGGGCGGCGGGCGTGGCTGAGCGCGTGGACGGCGGTGCGGCCCGGGGCGCGGACGGCGGGGCGGCCCGGGAGGCGGCCGGGGGTGGGGGTGGTGTGTGGCCGGGTGAGGGGCTGGTCGTCGCCGCGCAGGGCGGTGACGCCCAGGCGCTGGCCGCGCTGGTGACGGCCGCGCACCCCCATGTGCGGCGCTTCGCGCACTCGCTGTGCGCGGGCCGGGAGGACGCCGAGGACGCGGCGCAGGAGGCGCTGATCGTGCTGTACCGGCGGATCGGCATGCTGCGGGCCTCCACGGCGCTGGCGTCGTGGATGTTCCGCATCGTGCGCAACGAGTGCCTGCGCCGTGCCCGCGCGGTGCTGCGCGACCACCCGCCGGGGCACACGGCCGGCGCGGCCGGCTGGCAGGACGGGGCCGGCGGGGAGGGCGGGGCCGGCGCGGGCGGCGGGCAGAACGGGGGCGGCGGGGAGGCGGGGTGGGCCTCGGCGGAGGAGGAGGCGCTGCGGCGTCTGGAGGCGCACCGGATCGCGCAGGCGATCGCCGCGCTGCCGGGCGACCAGCGCCGCGTGCTGGTCCTGCGCGACGTGCAGGGCCGCAGCGGTCGGGCCGTCGCCGAGGAACTCGGCATCGGGCAGAGCGCGATGAAGTCCCGTCTGCACCGCGCCCGCGCCGCCCTGCGCCACACCCTGACCACCACGCCCCCGCCCGTACCTGAACCCGCGCCCCTACCCGTACCCGCGCCGGTACCCGTACCCGCGCCCGTACCCGCGCCGGTGACAGCCGCAGTGGCCGCGGCGGTGCCGGCCTCGGCGGTGCCGGTGGCGGCGGGCGGGCGGGCGCGGTGAACCGGACGGTGAAGACCGGCGCCCGCGCGGGCGCCGGCGTCCCCTCGCTGCCCCGTCACCTGGCGCGCGGCGCGGCCGGGTTCGGCGCGCTGGCCGCCTCCGTGGCCCTGTGGCCCGTCCTCGGACCGGCGGGCCTGCTGCTGGCCCCGGCCGGCCTGTACGCGCTGCGCGGCTGCCCGCTGTGCTGGACGGCCACGCTGCTGCGCGTCCTGACCCTGGGCCGGGCACACCCGCCCTGCCCCGACGGGCGCTGCCGGATCCCCGGCACCGGCACCGACTCCGGGTCCGGCTCGGGCTCGGGCTCGGGCGGGCAGGGCCGCTGACGCGGGCGGGCACGGGAGGCGTGGGCACGGGCGGCGTGGACGGGCGGGGCCGGCGGGCGGGGGTCGTCAGTGGTACTGGGCGATCTGGATGAGGTTGCCGCAGGTGTCGTCGAGGACGGCGGTGGTCACCGGGCCCAGGGCCAGCGGGGCCTGGGTGAAGCGCACGCCCAGGGCGCGCAGCCGCTCGTACTCGGCGTGGACGTTGTCGACGGCGAAGGAGGTCGCGGGGATGCCGTCGGCGGCGAGTGCGGCCACGTAGGCCTTGGCGGCGGGGTGCTGGTCGGGCTCCAGGACGAGTTCGGTGCCGTCGGGCTGTTCGGGGGAGACGACGGTGAGCCAGCTGTGGCCGCCGAGGGGGACCTCGGTCTTCTTCACGAATCCGAGCACTTCGGTGTAGAAGCGCAGGGCCTTGTCCTGGTCGTCGACGAAGACGCTGGCCAGGTTGATCCTCACGGGGCCTCCTCGGGTGTGCGGGGCGTGAGCCACCGGGCGGTGATGCGCCGCAGCGGTCCGGTGTCCAGGTCGTGGAACTTGTAGCGGCCCTCGCGGCGGGTACGCACGAGGCCGGCGTCCTCCAGGACGGCCAGGTGCTGGCTGACCGCCTGGCGGGAGATGCCCAGGGCGTGGCGGGAGGCCAGCCGTGCGCAGATCTCGAACAGGGACTGGCCCTCGCGCTGCGCGAGCTCGTCGAGGATGAGGCGGCGGGTGGGGTCCGCCAGCGCCTTCCACAGGGCGTCGTCCGTCACCACCCCACCATAGGCAAGCCGCGGCTTGCCTGCCCGACGGGACACCCGGGGGTGCGGACGAACCGGGCAGGGCCGGGGCCGGGGCAGGGCCGGAGGGCGGGCGGAGGCAGGGGACCGGAGGGCGGACGATGGCGGGGGGCAGGCCTGGGCGGGGGCCGGGGTGCAGGCGCGCCGGTGGTTCACCCGCACGAGTGATTGTGACGCTGCGCACACCGACAGACACTCATCGTGCACGGAGAGCTCGTGGGGGCTCTCCCGGCGCGAGGGGAGCCGTCACGGCCGCAGCCGAGTCTTCCGCCTCCGGGGTGCCGCGGATCGCGGACGGTTCGCAGCCCGCCGACCACGACCGGGGCCTCGCGGCGATCGGCGGCAACGTCGGCGCCGTGTGGCGGGGCGTGGTGGACGTGGAGCCCGGGCAACGGGACCTTCGACCTCCAGATCCCCCGGAACGTCATCGGGCCCGACTCGACGGTCGTCGTCACGGCCTGCGGGATCAACGCGGGCGGTGCCCGGTTCGTCGGCGCCGCGCCCTTCCGGGTGTCGAGCATCGCCCCCGGCAGCGGCGTGGTCACGTTCAAGATCGACATCGGGTGGAGCAGCCCGCTGCCGATGCGTACCGACGTGCTGGTCTTCAACTGAGCCCGCCGGGCCCGCAGGCCGGGACCGCGCCGCTTCGGTGACGCCCGGCGCCGCCCGCCCGGCCCGCGGCGGCCCCGAGGGGTGTCCGGGGCCGCCGCGGTCCGCCCCGCCCCCCGCCGGCGCGGCCGGGGGGCCGCGGGGGGGGGGCCGGGGGCCGCCGCGGGCCGGGCCGGATACCGGACGGGGCGCCCAGAGGCGGGGCGTGCAACCCCGGGCCATCAGGCGGGCGGGCCGTCCGACCGGTGGCGGGCAGGTCAGGCAAGGCAGCCGACGGGCAGGCCGGGCGGGTGTCCAGCCCCTGGTCGGCCGGTGGGCGGGGCGGGGGCGGGCAGTAGGATCGGCGCCGTTGCACACCCGTAGACACACCGCTGGTAGGAGGCTTTTCATGGCTCAGGTCACGCTGAAGGGGAACCCGGTCGAGGTCGGCGGCGCGCTGCCCGCCGCCGGCAGCCAGGCCCCCGCGTTCACGCTGGTCGGTGCCGGCCTCGCGGACGCCTCGCTGAAGGACTTCGCCGGCAGCCGCAAGGTCCTCAACATCTTCCCCAGCATCGACACCCCCACCTGCGCGACGTCGGTGCGCACCTTCAACGCCCAGGCCGGCGCGCTGGCCAACACCGTCGTGCTGTGCATCTCCGCCGACCTGCCGTTCGCGCAGGCCCGGTTCTGCGGCGCCGAGGGCCTGGACAACGTCAAGACCCTCTCCACCCTGCGCGGCCGCGACTTCCACGACAGCTACGGCGTCGCCATCAACTCCGGCCCGCTGACGGGCCTGACCGCCCGCGCCGTCGTCGTCCTCGACGAGAACGACACCGTCCTGCACACCGAACTCGTCGCCGAGATCGCGGACGAGCCGAACTACGAGGCCGCGCTCGCCGTCCTCGCCTGAGCCGCCCCGCGCTCTTCCCGCGCGCTTCCCGCGCGCACCTCGCACCCCCGTCCCGCCCCGGGACGGGGGTGCGCCCGTTCCGGCCCCGCAACGCGGCCCCACCGCGTGCCGCCGGCGCAGGCGCAGGCGCAGGCGGCCGCTCCCGCCAGGGGGGTCGCCTGGCGGACGCGGCAGCCCCCGGGCGGGGCGGGTGACCTGACGACGGCTCCGGTCCGACAGGGCTGCCCGGTCAAGGCGGCTGCTCCCATGAGCGTGACCACCGGCATGACGGTGCCGTCGAGGTCGAGGTCGTGGTCGAGGTCGAGGTCGAGGTCGTGGTCGTGGTCGGGCCGCAGCGTGTCGATGAAGCCGTCGCGGTGCTCCTCCGGGAGCCGGAGGCCTTCGTGGCCGGTGCGGGCGCCCCGCACGGCCCGGGGAAGGGGACGCAGGTCGCCCGCGCCGAGGACGACGGGCAGCGGCGGGTCGGGGACGTGTCCCACCGGGTCGTCGTCACGGCGGGCGGCGGGACGGCCGCAGGGTTTCCCGGGCCCCGCCGGACGGCCCGGACCCCCGGTCACCGCGGCGCCTCGGGCTGCCGGCGGTCCGTCGCGAGCGGGCCGGTGCCCGCCCGGGCCGTTCCGGGGCACCGGCGGCGCAGCGCAGCGCCGCCGGACACGCCGACACGCCGACGCGCGGGTGAGGGCACCACCGCCCGGCAGGCCCCGGACCCGCACCACCCCCACCCCCTCCCCCTCCCCCCGGGGGGACGGCCACCCCTCACGGCCCCGGGCCCGCAGCGACCCCGGGCCCGCAGCGGCTCCGACCCCCTCTCGGGGGTCAGGCGGCGAAGGCGGCGAGGAGCTTGTCGGCGAGGCGCTCCAGGCAGTCGGGGGCGGTGGGGGTGCGGACCACGGCCAGCCGCCAGTACAGGGGCCGGTGCCCACCCGGGCCGTTCCGGGGCACCGGCGGCGCAGCAACGCGCTGACACCCCGACACACCGACACGCGGGTGAGGGCACCACCGCCCACTCCCCCTCCCCCGGGGCGGCCACCCCTCACGGCCCCGGGCAGCCGTCCCCCCGGGCCCGCAGCGGCTCCGACCCCCTCTCGGGGGTCAGGCGGCGAAGGCGGCGAGGAGCTTGTCGGTGAGGCGCTCCAGGTAGTCGGGGGCGGTGGGGGTGTGGACCACGGCCAGGCGCCAGTACAGGGGGCCGGCGAGGAGGTCGAGGGCGAGTTCGAGGTCGGTGCCGGGGGGCAGTTCACCGCGTTCGACGGCCCGTTCCAGCAGGCGGGAGGCGTTGCCGCGGCGGGTGTCGCGTACGGCGGTGAGCAGGACCTGGGCGAGTTCGGGGTTGCGGCCGGCTTCGGCGAGCAGGTCGGGGATGATCCGCGAGGGCAGCGGGTGGCGCAGCGCGCGGGCATTGTCGGTGAGGAAGGCGAGGACGTCGCCGCGCAGGGTGCCGGTGTCCTTGATCTCGGAGTCGTCGACGGCGACGGCGCGCACCAGGGCGAGGGTCATGTCGAGTTTGGAGGACCAGCGGCGGTAGATCGCGGCCTTGCCCGCGCCGGCGCGGCGGGCGACGTTCTCCAGGGAGAGGCGGGCGTAGCCGACCGCGGCGAGTTCCTCGAAGAACGCGTCGGCGATGGCCCGGGTGACGGAGTCCTGGAGGACCGGCCCGCCGGGCGCACGGCGCCCGGGCCCCGCCGGGGCGGCGGGGGCGGCGGCCGGGTCCGCGGGTGCGGCAGGGTCCGCGGCGGCAGGGTCCGTGGGGAGGGACGCGGGGCCGGGGTCCGCGGGGGCGGGGGTGGCGGGCATGGCCCGAACCTACCACCGGACGGAACGCTTGCGTCTCGACTGGGAGAGGGCTAACGTCAAAGTCGAGACGGAACGGTTCCGTCTCGGCTTTGGTTGGGAGTGCACCATGCGGTTCCTCTTCGAGGACGAGTCGTTCTCCTTCGAGACCTTGCGCGCGGCCGGGTTCGCGAACGACGGCGGCGCCGACCTGGGCGAGGTGGTGGCCACCGCCTCGCGCATCGGCGAGGGCGACGAGGCGGCCTGGCTGCGCGAATGGACGGCCACCGCCGAACGCGTCCACGCCGCCGCCGAACGCTCCCTGGCCGCCGGCCACCGCGTCAGCGCCCGCGAGGGCCTGCTGCGCGCCTCCAACTACTACCGCACCGCCGAGTTCTACCGCCGCGACGACCCCGCGAACGACCCCGAGGCCCGTCGCCTGTCCGCGCTCTCGCGCGAGAGCTTCGCGGCGGCCGCCGCCCTGATGGACACCCCCGTCCAGGCCCTGCGCATCCCCTACCGGGACACCACCCTGCCCGGGTACCTCTTCCTCGCCGACGACAGCGCCGCCCCCCGCCCCACCATCGTGTTCACCAGCGGCTTCGACTCCACCCTCGAAGAGTCCTACTTCGCCCTCGCCGCCGCCGCCGTGCGCCGCGGCTACCACGTCCTGGCCTACGACGGCCCCGGCCAGGGCGCCGCCCTGCGCGAACAGCACCTCGTCTTCCGCCCCGACTGGGAAGCGGTGGCCACCCCGGTGATCGACCACGCCCTGACCCGCCCCGAGGTCGACCCCGAGCGCCTGGTCCTGTTCGGCTACAGCCTCGGCGGCTACCTCGCCGCCCGCGCCGGCGCCCACGACCACCGCCCGGCCGCCCTCGTCCTGGACGACGGCCTCTACAGCTACGGCCAGGCCCACGACCGCTTCCTTCCGCCGTTCCTGCGCGACCTGGTCCACGGCGGCCACGACGACCTCGCCGACGCCGTCCTGGGCCTGCTCATGGAACACAGCACCCAGCTGCGCTGGGCCCTGCGCAACGGCGTGTGGACGTTCGGCGCCACCGGCCCCGCGGACTACCTGCGCCGCACCGCCCCCTACACCCTGGAGGGCCACGCCCCCCTCATCACCTGCCCCACCCTCGTCCTGGACGCCGAGAACGACCAGTTCTTCCAAGGCCAGCCCCAGCAGGTCCAGGCCGCCCTCACCTGCCCCCACACCCTCCTGACCCTCACCGAAGCCGAAGGCGCCGGCGAACACTGCCACATGGGCGCCATGGCCCGCCTCCACCAGAGCGTCTTCGACTGGCTCGACACCACCCTCCCCCACACCACCACCCCCTGACCCCGTCCCGCACCCACCGCAACCGCACTCGCGCCCGCCGCAACCGCGACCGCCGCCGCCACCACCGCCACCGCCACCGCCACCGCGAAGCCCGGAACACCCGAGCACCGGGACACCGGTCCACCGACCGCAGGCAGTGCCGCCCGTGATGTCCGTCCGGACCTGTGACCCGGGCGTCGCGGACTCGTCCGCCGACCGCGCCCGCAGCGCCCGTCATGTTCCAGGACCGGTACGCAGGAGGAGTGGCACGGCGCGTGGTGGTCGCGGACCCGAGGGTCCAGCAGATCGAACGGAAGGACGGGCGGCGGTCATGGACGATCGTGCGGCCCAAGGACAGTCTCCACGCGGAGGCGGACCGCTTCCTGCGCCTGCACGACGGGTCCGGGACACAGAAGACCTACGCGTACCGCCTGGTGGACCATCTGCGGTGGCCGGAGCGCGAGTTCCTCGCCTTCGGGAAAGCCGTGCTGCGGGACCTTGAGCGCGACATGGGCATCGTCGGCGCGGAGGTCCCCACGCCGCTCCGATGGCGGCGCAAGCGCGAGCAGTGGCGGCTGCCGCCGAGGGCGCCCCGACGCCGCCGCCGACCGCCTCCACCGTTACGTCGAGCCGACTGCCCGCGCGATCGACGGCCCGGAGCAGGCCCTGGCCGGACTCGGCCCCATGGAAGACGCCCGCCCTCGCGCTCGTCCTGTGCAAGCCCCGGGACCACTTCCACCGAGTGCGGTCGACCGCCTTCCGCGCCACCGGCCCCACGCACGCGGGCGAACGTGACCAGGACCGCCGCGTCGCCGACCTCGAAGCCTGCATCAGCGAGCCTGCCGGCGCGGCCCCGGCACAACCGGAGCAGCAGACACCCGGGCAAGAGCTCCCACACCGGTCACCGCACCCGTCACAGGCCCGCAGCACACACACCGATCAGCTACGAAGGGGCCTTGATGCCCCGACCGATGCAGTCCTTCCTCCATGGCTCGTCCATCAGCATCATCAGCGACGGCCGCCCTTGATCGGAGCGGGCGGGATTCCCCCACCAGTCGCCGATGTGCTGGGCGTCGTCGGCGCGGTTGACGAGATGGGCCTTGAGCGTTCCATCGCCGGTCAGGGCCGCCGCCTGCCTCAACTTCCCGGCGTACGTGCGATATTCGAGCGCCCTGGCCTCCTCCCAGCCGCTGCTCCCCGCCGGAGCCGCCCGATCGTCATTCTCCCGACTGTGGTAGGCCTCGTACGCGACATTGCACGCGTCAGCCGCACCCGACCCACCGCCCGGCCCGTAACCGACCGCCTGACGCAGATCATCGAAGTTGCGGATCCCGAAGAACGCGAGCAGCGCGACGGCCGACGCACCCATACCCAAGTACAGACGAAGCCGACTGCCCGTCAGCCCTTCGCCCGACCCGCCCGACCCGTCCCCCACTGTGCTTCCCCCGCCCCGAAGCCGCCGCCAACTCGGCGCCACAACCGCGACCTTAGACGTTCCCGGCTGCCGATGACCACACCACCGGGCACCACAACCGCCGCCGCCCCCGGCCACGACGCGGGCGGTGGCCGGGGCGGCCGGCCTCCACGGTTTCACAGGGATTGCACCGCAACGCGCCGAGCGACCGTCACGGACATGCAGTCCATGAATCGTCGCAGTTCAGAGCCGATATCCGCGCTCCTGTGGCCGGTAGAGCCGAGGACAACAGGACAACAGGACACCAGGCCAACGGGAGAACGGGCCAACGGGAGCACGGGAGAACGGGCCGGGGCCGGGGCCGGGACCGGGACACCGCAACTGCCGAGAGGTACCGAGGCAGCAGCGCAACAGGGTGCCGGCCGCCCCGCAACCGGCATCGCAAGCCCGAAGCCGGGACGGCAGAGAACAGCCGGCCACCGACCGCCGGCCGTCCGGCGCCGGGAAAGGCAGGACGCCGGGAAGGCGATGAAGCGGCCGTGCGCCGACCACCCGCACACCCCGCCGCCGGGAACACCCCGACGCCGAGACGCCGGGCTGCCGAAGCAACCGGGCGGCCGGGCCGACGAGGTTCGGGGCGCAGCGGTGGCGGGGCCGGGTGTCCGGGAGCCCCTGAACCCGCAACGTGAAGAAGCGGCCGTCTGCCGGCCGTGCGGCGCCGGGCAGAGCGCGGTGCCCATGGTGGCGGGCGGCCGGAACAGCGGAGCAACGGGGCGTCGGGCCAACGGGGTTCGGGGCGCAGTGGTGCCGGGGCCGGGTGTCCGGGCGCCGGGGTCCCGGAGCCCTCGACGCGCCGTCTGCCGGCCGTCCGGCGCCGGGATGCCGGGGAGCCGGGGGCGGGCAGGCGGGCTCCCGCCGGCCGTCCGTGCACCCGCCGCCCTGGATACCGGAGCAACGGGGCGGCGGAGCAACGGGCGCCGGGGCGCCGGGGTTGTGCAGGGGCGGGGCCCGGGGTCGGCAGGCGCGCAGGCGGCGGTGCGTCCCGCGGGCAACGGGTGCGCCCCCGTTGCCCGGGTGGGAGCCGGGGAACGGGGGCGCCGGGGTGGTCCCGTCCGGCCGGGGGGCCGGGCCGGAGGGGACCGGGAGGGGCGGGGTGGGACAGGGGCCGGGCGGTGCGGGTGGCACCGTACCGGCTGCCGTACCGGCCGCGGTTGCGGCCGGCCGCGGTGACCGGGGGGACCCGGCCGGGCCGCGGTAGACGGTCAGGGACCGCACACGGTGGTGAGGACGGACATCGGACGGTGCGGGCAGTGCGGGCGGTGCGGGCGGTGCGGGCGGTGCGGGGACGGCCGGGCGGTGCGGGGACGGCCGGGGGGTGAGGACCGGTCCGCCCCGCGCGCCCCGCCGTGCGGTGGTGCGGGCGCCGCGCCGTACGGGGCGACGACCGCGCCGTACGGGCGGGCGGGGCGGGGCGGGTGTGCCGCTCGGGTGATCAGGTGATGGAGGCGCCGGAGTCGATGCTGATGACCTGCCCGGTCATGCAGTCCTGGTCCAGGAACAGGGTGATCGAGCGGGCGACCTCCCGCGGGGTGACGAACCGCGGCACCGGGACCTTGTCGCGCATGCCGGCGATGACGTGCTCGGGCAGGGTGTCCGTCATCCCGGTGATCATGAAGCCGGGTGACAGGGCGTTGACCGTCACCCCCCGGCGCCCGCACTCCGCCGCCAGCGTCCGGGTCAGGCCGATCAGCCCCGCCTTGGACGCGGAGTAGGCGGTCTGCCCGGCCGTGGCGATCAGCGCCGACGGGGAGACGATGTTGACGATCCGCCCCCACCGGGCGCGCAGCATCGCCGGCACGCACACCCGGGCGGTGTGGAAGGAGCCGACCAGGTTGGTGTCGATGACCTGGCGCCACTGCGCCGGGTCCTGCATCGCCATCAGCGAGTCCTTGCGGATCGCGCCGTTGTTGACGAGCACGTCCACCGGGCCCAGCGCCGCCGAGATCTCCTCGTACATCGCGGTGACCGCGCCGTAGTCGGCCACGTCGCCGGTGACCAGGACGTGCGCGTTGGTCAGCTGCGCCGCGGTCTTCTCGGCGCCGTCGCGCGAGGAGTTGTAGTGGACCGCGACGCGGCAGCCCGCCGCGTCCAGGGCCAGCGCCAGCTCGCTGCCCAGGCCGCCCGAGGCGCCGGTGACCAGCGCCACCGGCGACACGGGCCGCGCGCCGAAGGCGTCCTTGCCGCTCATCGCACGCCTCCCCACGTCATCAGGACCGAACCCCACGTCATGCCCGCGCCGAACCCGGCCAAAAGGACGGTGTCGCCGTCCGCGATGCGCCCGGCGTCCAGGGCCTCCGCCAGCGCGATCGGGATCGACCCGGAGGCGGTGTTGCCGTAGCGCTCCAGGTTCGTCACCAGCTTGTCGGTGGGGATCCCGGTGTGGGACAGCACCGAGTTGATGATGCGGATGTTCGCCTGGTGCGGCACGACGTGGTCCACCTCGGCCGCGGTGATCTTCGCCTGTTCCAGCGTCTCGCGGATCGTGCGCACCGTGTAGCGCACGGCGTTGAGGTAGATCTCGTTGCCGTTGATCTGCGCGTAGTGCAGGCCCTGGGCGACCGTCTCGGCGGTGGTGGGCATCCGCGAGCCGCCGGCCAGGACCTTCAGGCTGTTCTTGCAGGAGCCGTCCGCGCCCAGGTTCCACGCCCGGATGCGGTCCACCGGCCCGGGGGTCAGCACCACCGCGCCGGCCCCGTCACCGACCAGGATCGACAGGTCCCGGTCGGCCGGGTTCGCGGTCTGGGTGTGGGTGTCCGAGCCGATCACCAGGATCGGGCGCGGGTCCATGCGCATCAGGCCCGCCGCCGTCACCAGCGCGTACACGAACCCCGCACACTCGGAGTTCACGTCGTGTGCGCTGCCCGCGATCCCCAGCTCGTCGTGGACGAACGCCGACGTCGCCGGCGAGGGCTGCTCCGGGGTGGCCGTCGCCACGATCAGGTGCGCGATGTCCGCACCCGTCAGCCCCGCCCGCTCAAGCGCCCGGCGCCCGGCCTCCACGGCCATCGACGCCGTGGTCTGCCCGGGCCCCACCGCACGGCGCTCCCGGATCCCGCACCGCGAGACGATCCAGTGCTCGTCCACACCGAAACGCTGCGCGAGCTCCGCACTGGTCACCACCCGCTCGGGCACGAACATCCCCCAGCCGGTGACGTCGAAACCGCTCATCACCCGACCCCTCTCTCCCCGCTCCGGGGCCTCAGTTGCTCTCGGTGGGGACGAGCGCCAGGATCCGCTCGTGGACCACCCGCAGCGTCGTGGTGTCGTCGATGTCCGCGAACAGCGACTCGTCCGCCGGGATGTGCGGGTACTGGTTCTGGAAGCCGTACAGCCACTCCATCAGGTCCAGCGAGTCGACGTCCGCGATGTGCTGCAACGCCGCGTCGGCGTCGATCTCGTGCGCACCGGACACCGCCTGCAGCTGCTGGGCCAGGTCCTCGATGGTGGGGATCTGCGACATTGGTGATCGTTTCCTCTCCTCGCCGGCCCCGCCCCCCCGGGGGCCGTATCACGGCGCACCAGGGGGGAGGGCAGACGGCTGTCAACGCGTCGAATGTGGGGAACGAAGTGCACGCGACCGGCCCCCTTGTCGGGAACGGAGCGCACAGACCGGCCCGCCGGTACCCGAAGGCACCGCCGGCCGGGACAACACCCGAGGACCGCAACCCCGCGGCCCGCCCCTCGTTGTGTGCGGGAGGCCCGGGGGGTGCGGTACCCGCCCGCACCCTGCGGGCCGGCACCCCGCCCCGTCGGCGCCCCGCCCCCCGCCGGCCCCTTCGCCCGCGGCCGCCGGCCGTTGTCCGGCCGTTGTCCGGCCGTCCCGTCCGCACACCCGCGAGCCCGGCACAGGCACCACGAGAACAGGACGACGACGGACAACGACGAACCGGAGACCGGCAACCACGAGAACAAGGGGCAGGAACCAGGAAGACGGAACACCCACAGGACGGGACCGGCACACCGGCCCCCCGCCCCGCCCCGCCCGGAAGCGGGACGAACACCTGGGGAGCCGGCACAAGGCCCGGACAAGCACCCTCCCCGGCCCGCAAGGAACAGGCAGAAGGAAAGCGACCCGGCCGTGGGGGCCGCGTGTCTTGTCGAAACCGCATGAAACCCGCGCCCGCGCAAACGCCCCGCAACCCCCCACACCCCGCCGCCCTTGCGCACCGCTTGCGAGACACACGCTTACCTGACCCACAACACACCGCACCCGCACGCCCACCGGCACACCCCGACCAACCAAACCGAACCGGCCGGACCAGACCAGGCCGGGCCGGACCTCAGGACCGGGGCCAGGCCGCAAGACCAGGCCGGACCCGACCGGGCCAGACCAGGCCAGACCAGGCCGGGCCTCAAGACCGGGCCGGGCCGGGCCCTCAAGGCCAGGCCGGACCCGACCTGACCGGGCCTCAAGACCGGCCACCGGAACGGCAACCGGCCCCGGCCGCACCACAGGCCAGGCCCACAAGCCGGTTCCACACGGCCCACGGCACCACAGCCCACCCGCGTCACGGCATCACAGCGCCACCCGCCGACCGGCCGCACCCACAGGGCCAGTCGGACACCGCACCACCCCGCACCACCCGCACGGCCCGCACGGTCCACGGCCCGCGGCGTCACACGCCAACAGGCCCGACCCGCAAAGCCGTTACGGCACAGCACCACCCCACACCACCCCGCACAGCCCGTACGGCCCGCACGGTCCACGACCCCCGGCATCACACGCCAACAGGCCCGACCCGCAAAGCCGTTACGGCACAGCACCACCCCGCACCACCCGCACGGCCCGCACGGCCCGCACGGTCCACGCCCGCGGCGTCACACGCCGACAGGCCCGGCCCACACGGCCGCTAGGGCACAGCACCACCCCGCACGACCCGCACAGCCCGTACGTGCCCGGTGTCCGGGAGCGCGCAGGTGCCGGCCCCGGCGCCGGCCGCCCGCACCCGCACCCCGCGCCCCGCGCCCGTGCCCGCGCCGCACACCCCGCGTGTGCCGGCGCCCGCACCCCGTTCCCCCCAACCCGCCAACCACATTCGAGGGGCCCCATCCCATGACCACCGTCGAAGCCCGCTCCATCAACCCCGACGTCGAGGCCATCCGCCACCACTACGAGGTCCCCAACGAGCTGTACCGCCTCATCCTGGGCCCGACCATGATGTACTCCGGCGGCTACTGGGAGGACGGCGAGGACCTCGTCGCCGTCCTCGACGAGGCCCAGGAACGCAAGCTCGACGCCTTCACCGACCTCGCCCGCGCCGCCGGCAGCGCCAAGGTCCTGGACGTCGGCTGCGGCTGGGGCACCATGCTCAACCGCCTCACCACCGTCCACGGCGTCCAGCGCGCCGTCGGCGTCACCCTCTCCCGCACCCAGGCCGACTTCGTCCACGCCCTGGGCAACCCCGCCATCGAAGCCCGCGTCGAGAGCTGGGAGGAGCACCGCCTCGCCGACGGCGAGCAGGCCTACGACGCCGCGTTCTGCATCAACGCCCTCGAACACTTCGTGCTCTCCTCCCTCACCCCCAAGGAGCGCACCCAGCGCTACCGCGTCTTCTTCAAGCAGATCCACTCCCTCCTCAAGCCCGGCGCCCGTTTCGTCCTGCACACCATGACCGTCGAGAACCCCCCGCTGCGCCGCCAGCTCCTGGACGACCTCAAGTTCCTCCAGCGCGAGGAGTTCGAGGGCTGCCACATCCCGCGCCTGCCCGAACTCGCCTCCGGCCTCGACGGCCTCTTCGAGGTCACCGAGATCCGCAACGAGCCCGAGTCCTTCGCCCGCGCCTGCCGCGCCTGGCTCAAGCTCCTCGCCGCCCGCCGCGACGAAGCCGTCGCCATGACCGACGAGACCACCGTCGCCCGCTTCGAGCGCTACCTCGACATCTTCGCCTACACCCTCGAAGACCACATCTTCAACAACTTCCGCGTCACCCTCACCCGCCGCGCCTGACCCCGCCCCCTGCCGGGCCACCGAACGGCACCCTCAAGCCAACCGCGACAAAGGGACACCGACGCCATGACCACCACCCCCGCCCCCGACCGCACCACCACCCCCGCGGCCACCGGCACCACCGCCGCAGCCCCCGCCCCGGCGGCGGGGGCCACCCCCACCACCACCACCGCCCAGGGCCCGGCCGCCGGCACCACCGCAGACACCACCGCGGACACCACACCCGCCGCCGCGCCCGCCGCCGCGGACAGCGGCGACCTCGCCGTGCGCCACCTCAAAGTCGCCGTCATCGGCGCCGGCATCTCCGGCCTCGGCACCGCCATCGGCCTCCTACGCCGCGGAGAAGACGACTTCCTCGTCTTCGAACGCGCCGACGACCTCGGCGGCACCTGGCGCGACAACACCTACCCCGGCTGCGCCTGCGACGTCCAGGCCCACCTCTACTCCTTCTCCTTCGCCCGCAACCCCGAGTGGAAATCCACCTTCGCCACCCAGGCCGAAGTCCACGCCTACCTCACAGCCTGCGCCACCCGCTACGGCGTCGACCCCCACCTGCGCTACGGCCACGAACTCCTCGACGCCCGCTGGGACGACACCCACCAGCACTGGAACCTGCGCACCACCCACGGCCGCTACACCGCCCGCATCCTCGTCACCGGCACCGGCTACCTCTCCAACCCCGCCACCCCCGACCTGCCCGGCCTCGACACCTTCACCGGCACCGTCTTCCACTCCTCCCAGTGGAACCACGACCACGACCTCACCGGCCGCAACATCGCCGTCATCGGCACCGGCGCCTCCGCCATCCAGTTCGTCCCCAAGATCCAGCCCCAGGTCGCCCGCCTCGACCTCTACCAGCGCACACCCCCCTGGGTCGCCGCCAAACCCGACAAGCCCAACACCGCCCGCCACACCTGGATGCTGCGCCACCTGCCCGGCTACCAGCGCTTCCGCCGCGCCTTCAACCAACACGGCCGTGAAATCGTCGCGTTCTTCATGTCCAGCCCCTCCCGCACCACCGGCATGAAGAACATGGCCGCCGGCCACCTCAAGAAGAGCGTCAAAGACCCCGCCCTGCGCCAGCGCCTGACCCCCGACTACACCGTCGGCTGCAAACGCCTCCTGTTCTCCAACACCTGGTACCCCGCCATCCAGCAACCCAACGTCGACATCGTCTCCGACACCATCACCCGTATCGGCCCCACCCACATCACCACCGCCGACGGCACCCGACGCGACATCGACACCATCATCCTCGCCACCGGCTTCACCGCCACCAACCGCCCCATCGCCCACCGCATCCACGGCCGCGACAACACCACCCTCGCCGACACGTGGAACACCCACGGCATGACCGCCCACCGCGGCACCACCATCCACGGCTTCCCCAACCTCTTCATGATCCTGGGACCCAACACCACCCTCGGCCACTCCTCCCAGACCGTCATGATCGAAGCCCAGATCACCTACATCCTCGACGCCCTGAAAACCCTCGACACCCACCACATCACCAGCATCGACGTCCACGAAGACGCCCAGAACGCCTACAACCACAACGTCCAGACACGCCTGAAGAACACCGTCTGGAACAACGGCGGCTGCACCAGCTGGTACACCGACACCCGCGGGAACAACCCCTCGATCTGGCCGACCTACACCTGGCGATTCCGCAAACAGACCCGCCACCTCGACATCAGCAACTACCAAACCACCACCCACACCAACCACACCAACCCCTAACCCCAGGGCCCCAGCCCCCAGCCGCCCCGCCCCCGCCCGCCCAGCCCGCCCCGCCCCGGACCACCAGGCCCGCCCCGGCCCGCCGGCCACAGCCAGGCACCGGACACCCCAGCCCCACCCCGCGGCCCGGCCACACCCGGCCAGACCCGGCCAGACCACGCCACACCAGGCAAAACACCGGACAGCCGGCCACCGCACCACCAGGCACCGGACAGCCGGCACCAACACCCGCGGACAGCACCGGACAACAGAACACCGGGCACCAGAACACGGGACACAAAGCACCACCCGGCGCCGCACGGCACACGAGATGCCAAGACACGGGACACAAGGCACCACCCGCCACCAACACCCGGCGCCGCCCGTCCCACGCGGCCCCAAGACACCGGCCGCACGGAACACCAGGTGCCAAGGCACGGGACACGGGACACAGGGCACCACCCCGTACCAAGACCCGGGACATCACCGGGCATCAGGACACTGGCGGGCACCACAGGGGCACACCGCACCCACACCCGGGGACATCAGGACACCGGGACACCAGGCCACCCAACGCCAGAACACCGGGCACAGGACACGGAACACAAAGTGCCAGGACACGGGGCACCACAAGGGCACACCCGCAGCCACCTGGGATACACGGGGCAGTCACACCAAGCAACAAAGAGGCAAACACCACCACGCACCACAACAGGCACCACCACGGCCTGCCGCCCGACCCACCCGGGCGGCAGGCCGGCCACCCCACCAAACCAGCACCCGACAAAGCCAGAACAGGCGAAACACCGCCCCTGAGCCACCCCGCACGACAACCCGAACAGGCAACCACACACCGACCACCACACCACCCACACCGGCACCCCGGCACCCCGGCACCCCGGCACCACCACGGCCCCGCCGAACAACCCACCCCCGGGACCACAAACCCACCACACAACCCCCCGCCGCACACGGGAACAAGAGCCAGGCACCACAACCCCGGCACCCTCACCCCGCAAGCAGCCCGAGGACACAACCCCGCACCACAAACGACCGACAGCCCCGCACCACCAGGCCCACGCACCCGGCCAACAGCCCCGCACCAGAACCCCGCACCACCAGGCCTACATGCCCGGCATCCAGCACCACCTCAGCCCAGCCGAACAACCCACCCCCGGGACCACAAACCCACCACACAACCCCCCGCCGGACACCGGAACAAAGCCAGGCACCACCCACCGGGCACCGGCACCCAGCAACAGAACCCGACTGGGACCACAAAGCCCCGGCCACCCGCCGGACAACGCAGACCAAGCACCACAACCACCCGCTCAACCCGGACCGGCACACAGCACCACCCGGCCACCACGCCAGACGACCAACCCGGCCAGGACGACGAACCCGCCAGACACCCGGCCACCGCACCACCCCGGCACCCCGGCACCCCGGCACCCCGGCACCCCGGCACCCCGGCACAGCTACCCAGCCCAGCCCCCGCCCGGACAACCGAAGACCGGACACCGCACACCACCACCGGTCAACCCGACCCACCGCACCACCCGAACACCAACCACAGACCAGACCCCACAACTTCACACCCGTTCACCCGCCGGCCCGACCCACCACCCGCCACCACCCCGGCCGAACACCCCCAACCACGCCCGCCCCCACCACACCCGGGGACCGCGGGCCACCCCCACACCCCCGCACAACCACACACAACCCCCCACCACCCCGAAACCCACCAACACCGCCCACCCCAGCACGACCCGGGACACCACCCACGACCACCACCAAGCGCCGACCACAACAGACCACACCAAACCGGCACTTCAACACCGACCGGGAACCGCACGCCCTACCCGAGCAACACCCCCATTGACCACCACCACACCACCGGGCAAACACCACCACCGGCCGCCGACACCAGCACCGACAGCCAAGGACAACCCAGCCCACCAGCACCGCAGGCAGCACCCACAAAGCACCACCCCTTGACCACCACAAGGCACCGCTACAACAGCCCACACCAGAACGGGAATCCGCGAGCCCTCCCCGAGCAACACCCCCTTTTGACCACCACAGCACCAGGCACCCGCTACAACGCCCGCACCAACCCGGAACCTCAACACCAAACCGGGAGCCCCAGGCCCCACCCGGACAGCCCCCTACTGACCAACACCGCACCACCCAGCACCCCACCGGGGCACCACCCACCCCAGCACCAGGCGGCGGCTACAACAGCCCACACCAGCGCGGAACTTCAACACCCATACGGAAGGCCGCACGCCCCAACCGAACAGCTACACCCCTATTGACCACCACCACACGCCCCCGGGGCACCACCACCAGTCACCACCGGCCACAACAGCCCGCACCAGAGCGACACTTCAACACCAGGCCGGGAAACCGCAGGCCCCACCCGGGGCAGCACCACCATTTGACCACCACCGCACCACCAGGCACCTGCTACAACGGCCCGCACCGGAGCGGCATTTCGACACCGGGACCGGGAAACCGCGAGCCCCACCCGGGCAGCACCCCCTATTGACCACCAGCAGCCACCGCACCACCAGGCACCGGTGACAACGGCCCGCACCAACCCGGACTTCAACACCAGCCGGGAACCGCACGCCCTACCCGGGCACCACCCCTATTGACCACCGCCACACCACCGGGCACACACCACCACCGACCGCCGGCACCAGCACCGACAGCCGAGGACAACCCAGCCCACCAGCACCGCAGGCAGCACCCACAAGCACCACCCCTTGACCACCACAAGGCACCGCTTACAACAGCCCACACCAGCCCGGCACTTCAACACCAGACCGGACGCCGCAGCCCTCCCCGGGCAGCACCCCTATTGACCACCACCGCACCACATGGCACCGGTGACAACGGCCCGCACCAACCCGGACTTCAACACCAGCCGGGAACCGCAGGCCCCACCCGGGCAGCACCACCCTTTGACCACCACCACACCACCGGGCACGCACCACCACCGGCCACAACAGAGCACACCCCGCCCGGAACCGACCCACACAACCCGTCAGGAGACACCCACACCCATGAACCGCCCACCCCTGTCCAGGCGAGCCCTGCTCACCGGCGCCGCCGCCACCGTCATCGGCTACAACACCGCCACCCGCGCCTGGGCCACCACCGACGACCCCACCACCAACCGCGTCACCCCCATCCCCCCCATCCAAGGCACCCTCACCACCAACCCCACCACCCGCACCGCCTTCGCCCAGGACTTCGGACGCCTCACCACCACCACCCCCTACGCCGTCCTCAACCCCGCCTGCGCCCAGGACATCGCCACCATCATCAACTTCGCCCGCCGCAACAACCTCAAAGTCGCCATGAACGGCCAAAGCGGCAACAACGGCGAACTCGAATCACACTCCAACTACGGCCAAGCCGGCGTCGCAGGCGGCATCGCCATCAACGCCCGCTCCCTCAACCGCATCCACACCATCACCCCCACCAACGCCACCGTCGACGCCGGCGTCACCTGGGCCCAACTCACCGACGCCACCCTCGCCCAAGGCCTAACACCCCCCTGCCTCACCGACTACCTCCACCTCTCCATCGGCGGCACCATCAGCATCGGCGGCATCGGATCCACCGTCCACAAATACGGCCTCCAAGCCGACACCGTCGAATCCATCGACATCGTCACCGGCACCGGCCGCATCCTCACCGCCACCCCCACCAAAAACACCGAACTCTTCCACACCGCCCTCGCCGGCGCCGGCCAAGTCGGCATCATCACCCGCGCCACCCTCAAACTCATCCCCGCCCCCCAAAACGCCCGCGTCTTCACCCTCTACTACAACGACCTCACCACCTACCTCACCGACCAACAAACCCTCCTCAACGACGGCCGCTTCCCCTCCCAAGTCGGCGAAATCCTCATCCAACCCAACAACCAACCCCCCCGCTACAAAATCGAAGCCGTCGCCCACTACAACAGCACCACACCCCCCGACCCCACCCCCCTCCTCACCGGCCTCAACCCCCTCCCCACCGAAACCACCATCACCGACACCACCTACCGCGAATACACCTACCGAGCCGACGCCTTCGCCGACAACATCAAAAACCTCGGCTACTGGAACTCCCCCAAACCCTGGCTCTCCCTCTTCCTCCCCGCCTCCCAAACCAAAACCTTCCTCACCGAAGCCCTCCCCCAACTCACCCCCGACGACATCGGCCAAGGCCTCCTCCTCTGCTACCCCTTCCACACCAACAAACTCACCCACCCCCTCGCCATCACCCCCAACGAACCCACCGCCTACCTCTTCGACCTCCTCACCTTCCCCCACCCCGACTACAACCCCACCCCCGCCCTCCAACGCAACCGCCACCTCTACGACCGCGCCACCCAACTCGGCGCCAAACGCTACCTCGTCGGCGCCATCCCCCACATGACCCCCACCGACTGGCAAACCCACTACGGCCCCCAATGGACCACCCTCACCACCACCAAAACCCACCACGACCCCACCCACACCCTCACCCCCGGCCAAAACATCTTCCCCTAACCCCCAACAACAAGCCACAAACAAACAACAGCCACAAACAAACAAGCAGCAAGCAAGTGAGCACGTAAACCAGCAACAACACACAAACCCCGGTACTTCCCCACCCCCAAACACCAACCCACCAACCCGCCGACCAACCCCCCGAAAGGAAACCCCCGTGCACGCCATCCACCACACCGACCAAACCCTCCTCCCCCACCCCCCCACCACCATCTGGAACGCCATCATCAACGAACTCAACGGCAAAACCACCTGGTGGCACCCCCACAACACCCACCAACCCGGACCCACCCCACCCCACACCACCGGCGGAACCACCACCACCACCATCCACCCCAACGGCATCGGCAAACCCGGCCCCACACTCCAATTCCACTCCACCACCACCCACATCACCCCCCACCACACCCTCACCCAAACCCACACCGGCCACTTCCACGGCACCACCACCTACACCCTCACCCCCCACCCCAACAACACCACCCTCCTCACCATCACCTTCACCACCACACCCCACCACTGGCCCAAACTCCTCCACAAACTCACCAACCTCACCTACAAACACACCACCGCCACCCAACACGCCCTCACCAACCTCCACCACCACCTCACCAACAAC